>PEYN01000019.1 GCA_002774355.1 Candidatus Marinimicrobia bacterium CG08_land_8_20_14_0_20_45_22
AAGTAGAGGACAGTTTTGAGATTTCAAGTTGTTTGGGTTCATAAAAATCGGAGTGAATTTACATTGACTGAATTTGATATGCAATTGAAGCAGAAAAGATGACGGAAACAAATCATAGATTATTCAAAAATGAACTAAATGAATTGTTCCCGTTGAATTTGTCTGAGGAAATAACCATGTCTCGTAGTTGGTAGTTTCAGTAGTCGGTGCGACTAGAATTTGTATTGCATAAGGACTTGATTGAGAGTAAATTTACTCGCTATATTCTAAATGAAGTTCGTATGTTAGAGCATTTACAAAACAGTTTTGGTTCGATTATAAAAACACTTCGCGGAGAAGGTAAAATTACTGATAGCAATATTCAGTTAGCGCTTCGCGATGTCCGGCGCGCCTTACTGGAAGCAGACGTCAACTATAAAGTCGTCAAATCGTTTATCGAAAACGTCCAAGCGAAATCCGTTGGCGTTACCGTTACGAAAAGTCTAACGCCGGGGCAGTTGATCGTGAAAATTATTCGCGATGAGTTGGTACTTTTGCTTGGAGAAAAGCACTTTCAGTTGAAAACCGCTTCAATTCCGCCGACGATTATCATGCTGACGGGACTTCAGGGATGCGGGAAGACGACTTTTGCCGCGAAACTCGCGCATCATCTAAAGAAACAAAACCATTCGCCGATGCTTATTTCCGTAGATGTTTATCGACCAGCCGCTTTGACTCAGTTGGAAATACTTGGCAAACAAATTAGCGTGCCGGTTTTTTCCAGTGATGAGAAAGTCATCAAAAAAGCCGTCGATGCGGTGGCGTTCGCGCGGCAAAATCACTACGATACGTTAATCATCGATACCGCGGGAAGATTGCATATAGACGATGAATTGATGAATGAACTTCAAGAGTTGAAAAAAGCGGTCAAACCGCACGATATCCTGTTTGTTGCAGACGGCATGACCGGTCAGGATGCAGTTAACACCGCGAATACATTTAACGAAAAGTTAAGCGTTGATGGAATTGTCCTGACTAAAATGGACAGCGACGCTCGTGGTGGCGCCGCCCTTTCGATTGTCAAAGTTACCGGAAAACCAATCGTGTTTATGAGTGCGGGCGAGAAAATTGATAGTTTGGAAATCTTCTATCCGGATCGAATGGCTGATCGTATTTTAGGCATGGGGGACGTGGTTTCGCTCGTCGAAAAAATACAGGCGTCTGTTGATGCGGAAACGAATGCAAAACTTGAAGAAAGTTTTCGCAAGAACCGGTTCACTTTGGAAGATTATCTGCTTCAACTCAAACAAATCCGAAAAATGGGTCCGATCGAGAATTTAGTTGAAATGATTCCCGGTATGACCAAACTGAAATCGAAAAATATTGCAATCGATACGAAAGATTTTACAAGGGCGGAAGTCATTATCCAGTCGATGACCAGACAGGAGAGAGGCAACCCGTCCATTATCAACGGAAGTCGTCGCAGACGAATTGCGCTGGGAAGCGGGACAAGAACCAGCGATGTGAATCAACTTTTAAATCAATATTGGCAAATCGTAAAAATCAGTAAGCAGATGGGTAAAATGAGGTTACCGAAAAATCTGTCTGCATTACGAATAGGATTTTAATCACAATAAGGAGGTATATACTTGGCAGTAAGAATGAGACTATTTCGGATGGGCAGAAAAAAAATGCCCTGCTATCGGATCGTCGTGATGGATTCCAAAGTGCGCCGCGATGGACGCTATTTGGATAAGATCGGATTCTACAATCCGCTGACGAAGCCGGAAACCATCGTGATCGATAAAGAAAAAGTTATTGAATGGCTGAAAAAAGGCGCCGAACCGACTGATACCGTATTTAATATTCTGCAAAAACAGGGCATCGCGCTGGAATGGCATTTGATGCGCAATAATCTGGATGATAAAGCCAGAAGTATTGAACTCCAAAAGTGGGAAATGTCCAGAGGTATCAAGAAACCAATCGCACTGGCTACGTCAGTCGAATCCAAACCAGAATCGAAACCGGAAGAACCCTCGAAGCCCGAACCGGTTGAAGTTGAAGAAGAAAAGGCGGTTGTCGTCGAAGGCGAACCGGAAGTTGTGATTCCCGAAACACCTGAAGCAACTGAAGCCTGATCAAAATCTACGCTTTTTGGAATGAGTAGTTTCTTGCTTTTTTAAATCGGTAATGTTGAAAAATGGGAATTTACATGACTGATTTAGAAGGAAAGAAATCACGAAAGACATCATCAAATACAATGCGAATATAGCCATGGAAAATCCGGAAAACATGATGATGATTACCTTCGGTGAGAAATCGAAAAGATTCGGTCAGAATTTCCAGATCATTTTTCAGGAGTGAATGCTATGTTGCTTTGTCCGATCGGCAGAATTGTAAAGGTCCGAGGGTTAAGTGGCGAGCTAGTTATCGCACTTTTGTCTTCCAGAATTGAAATTGAGAAAAATTTGTCTGAAGTCTGGTTAGGGGTAAATCCAGAGCGGCTTCAGTTGTGGATAATAGATTTTTGGCGAGTCGAAAAAGGCCGCGTTTATTTGAAATTGAGAAATGTGAAAACCCGGAATGAAGCGGATTTCTTAAAAGGATTGGACGTTTTCATCGATTCTAACTACTGTTCTGGCATCGAGTGTCTGAAGTGGATGAATTTCGATGTATACTTGGCAGGGAGACAGGAAAAATTGGGAATCGTCACCGATCTTGACCTTTTTGAATCTCAACCTCGTTTATTAGTCAGAATTGAAAGTAAAATCGTCATGATTCCTGTCGTTGATGCTTTCATTGAAAGGGTGAACGAAGCCGAAAAATCTGTTTTTGTTCGCGATGTTGAAGGTTTGATTGGTTTATGAAAATATTCGTCGTTACTGCTTTTCCGGGTATGGTCAATGCGTGTCTCTCAGAGAGTATGTTCCGAAAAGCGACCGAAAAAAACGCTGTGACGTTTGAAGTGTGGAACCTTCGTGATTTTTCGAGGGATAAGCACAAGCAGATCGACGATACGCCTTACGGTGGCGGAGCGGGAATGGTTCTAAAACCTGAGCCATTTTTTCGCGCCTATGATCGGATTCGCAAGTTGGTAGGAAAACCAAAACCGCGGGTTATTTTTCCATCTCCACAGGGTAAGACGTTCGATCATGCAACGGCTGTTGGACTGGCAAAAGAAAAGGATTTGACGTTTTTTTGCGGACATTACAAGGGTGTGGACGAACGCGTGTTGGAGAAATTGGTGACGGATGAGATCAGTTTAGGTGATTATGTTGCAACCGGCGGCGAGTTGCCAACACTGATGATGATTGACGCAATTATCCGACATGTTCCGGGTGTTTTACACGCGTATGAATCGGCAGAGACGGATTCGTTTGCGGACGATTTGCTCGAAGGGCCGATTTATACACACCCGCAAAAATATCGTCGTTTGAGTGTGCCAGAAGTGTTGACGTCTGGAAATCACGCCAAAATTACTGATTGGAAGTATGGCCAACGATTGAAACGGACACGTGAAAGACGCACCGATCTGATAGAAAAATTAACTGAAAACAATGATAGTGGAGGTAAAAATGGATAAAATGGCTGCATCAGTTGCAGATCAACTCAAGACGGATAACCCGGATTTTAAATCAGGCGACACCGTCGCAGTAGAAGTAAAAATTAAAGAAGGTGACAAGGAAAGGATTCAGACTTTTCAAGGAGTCGTAATCGCTCGCTCTGGCGGCGGTGTAAGCGAAACGTTTACGGTTCGTAAAATTTCCAACGGTGTTGGCGTCGAAAGAATCTTCCCGCTACATTCGCCGAAAATCAATAAGATTACCAAAATTTCAACGGGTCGGGTACGTAGAGCCAAACTCTATTATTTACGGAACCTTCGTGGGAAAGCGGCGAAGATCAAAGATACTTTCGAGCAATAATTAATTAATCTCGAAATACTTAAAGCGATTTATCGCTTTTAGACAATAAAGCCACTGTTCAGTGGCTTTGTTATTTTTAGACTTTATATTGCGCCGGTGATGAAGGTTACACCAACAATGAAAAGAAATACGCCATAAAATCTATCGACAATTTTAGATGGCATCCGAATGGCAAATAGCGCTCCGAGTAATGCTCCAACTACCAAGCCTAATGCCACATAAATCGCAGATCGCAAGTCAAATTGTCCGGCATGGGAATAAATCAATACGCCCGGCAAACCTACCGGCAACAGTAGCGCGGCAAGAGACGTTCCGCTGGCTGTTTTTTGATCATATCCAAGCCAGACTGTCAGTGCAGGGACTACTACGATTCCTCCACCAATTCCAAACAATCCAGATAGAACACCTGCGAATAATCCGATCGTTAGTTGCTTCCAGTGAATATCAAAGTTGGTCACAGAGTTAGTAGCCACATTTTCAGAAGTGATTGCTTTGGTACTGTTTTTTCTTGAGAGAAATAATTCAAGTGGCTGGATGAATCGGTAACTTATGAAAAGTAAAAAGACGCCGTAGATCATTTTTAGGAAATTAGGAGAAACGGATAATGCGGTTAACGCACCGCCTGAGATGCCTAGGAAAAGTCCCAAATCAATCCAAAGTGCCGCTCTTAGGTCAATTAACTTTGCCCTGTAGTATGCCAGTGCGCCAAAAATGCCGACTGGTAGCAACAAAGAGAAAAGAGAAGTACCGTTAGCGACATGAGGAGAAAAATGTAAGAAAAAGATTAACGCCGGAACAATGACGATACCGCCGCCGATTCCAAACATTCCTGCCAAAACGCCACCCGACAGTCCGATTATTAAATAGATGATGATTTCCAAAAAGACTCCTGTATTAGCTTCAATACGCATGATAATTTATAAGAAGACACACAAAATCCGAACGTAATTAGATTAACCTAAACGAAATGTGGGTTTTAAAATTAATCAACTGCGGATTTGTCAAAGCAAATTTCTGGCATAGGGTTTGTAAAATTTAACGTTGATGAAACTGAGACGAAAATTGACTACTGGTGAAATAATCGTCTGACTGCATTTGTTTGAATAAATGTGTTGACAGATGATGACATAAAGAGTTAATTTTAGCAGTCAAAAGTTAAGAGTGCTAATCAATTGAAAGGAGCAAAAAAAATGACAGTAAAACCTTTAGCAGATCGTGTTGTTGTAAAACCAAGTGAAGCTGAAGAAAAAACGCATGGTGGAATCTTTCTGCCTGATACTGCTAAGGAAAAACCTCAGCAGGGAAGCGTTGTTGCCGTCGGACCCGGAAAATTTGAAAATGGTGTCAAAGTTCCGATGGAAGTAAAAGTCGGCGATAAAGTTCTTTATGGAAAATATTCCGGAACGGAAGTCTCTATTGACGGTGAAGACCACCTGATTATGAGAGAAAGCGACATCTTGGCAATTTTATAAGAAATAATAGAAGGAGTAAATCATGGCTAAAGAAATTGTATATGATACAGTCGCCAGAACGGCTCTCAAGGAAGGCGTCGATAAATTAGCGAACGCCGTCAAAGTAACCTTGGGCCCCAAAGGCAGAAATGTTGTCATCGAAAAAAAGTTCGGTTCTCCGACGATTACAAAAGACGGCGTAACAGTCGCTAAAGAAATCGATCTTGAGGACAAATTAGAAAACATTGGCGCACAGATGGTCAGAGAAGTCGCTTCTAAGACTTCGGACATCGCGGGCGACGGAACGACCACTGCAACCGTTTTAGCGCAGGCAATCATTGATGAGGGAATTAAAAATGTAACCGCAGGTACCGATCCAATGGAAATCAAACGTGGAATTGATGCCGCCGTTGCAGTTGTCATCAGTGAATTGAAAAACATCAGTCGCGAAGTTTCTGGGAGCAAAGAGGAAATTGCGCAGGTTGGGACTATTTCTGCCAATAACCGAAAAGTCCGGGTTTTGAAAAAAGATGATACTAACGGCAAAGAGGAAGTAAACGAAGTCGCCATTGGTGAATTGATCGCCGACGCAATGGAAAAAGTTGGGAAAGACGGCGTTATTACCGTTGAGGAGGCGAAGAGCGCATTAACCGCATTAGACATCGTCGAAGGAATGCAGTTCGATAGAGGATATATTTCTCCCTACTTCGTGACGAATTCTGAATCCATGGAAGCTGTTCTTGAAGATGCGTACATTTTAATTCACGACAAGAAGATTTCTGGCATGAAAGACCTTCTACCGATCCTCGAAAAAGTATCGCAGATGGGCAAACCGCTAATGATCATTGCCGAAGAAGTTGAGGGTGAAGCGCTTGCGACTCTTGTCGTCAATAAACTTAGAGGAACGTTAAGAGTTGCCGCTGTCAAAGCGCCGGGATTTGGAGATCGTCGTAAAGCAATGCTGGAAGATATTGCCGTTTTGACCGCCGGAACCGTTATCGCTGAAGAGCGTGGTTTCAAACTCGAAAACGCCAACCTGTCCTATCTTGGTACCGCCAAACGCATCGTGATTGACAAAGATAACACGACGATCGTTGAGGGCGGCGGAAAATCAGCCGACATTAAAGGACGTATCAAACAAATCAAGGCTCAGATTGATACAACGACCTCCGATTATGACAAAGAGAAACTGCAGGAACGCCTTGCCAAATTGTCAGGTGGTGTTGCCGTGCTGAAAGTCGGGGCCGCGACGGAAGTCGAGATGAAGGAAATCAAGGCGTTGGTTGAGGACGCGCTTCATGCCACACGCGCCGCAGTCGAAGAAGGTATTGTTCCGGGTGGTGGCATTGCCCTGCTTCGGACGATCCCGAAACTTGATACACTGAAACTTTCAAGCGACCAGATGGTCGGCGTCAAAATTGTCAAGAGAGCATTGGAAGAACCTCTTCGACAAATTGCGAAGAACGCCGGACACGAACCATCCATCGTTGTTCAGAAAGTAAAAGAAGACAGGGATAAGATCGGAATAGCTTACGGATTTGATGCCTATAAAGAAGATTATTGCGATCTATACAAATCCGGCATCATCGATCCTACAAAGGTAGCACGCGTTGCTATCGAGAATGCTTCAAGTATCGCTGGGTTGATGTTGACCACCGAGGCAGTCATTTCGGAGATTCCGGAAAAAGAACCAGCTCAGCCTCCGATGCCTCCGGGTGGCGGAATGTATTAGAATCTGAATAGATACTGAGAAAGCCTCCGTCCCGAATCTTCGGGAGGAGGCTTTTGTTTTATAGGTCAAAGAATCTATTTTGAACGATGAGTAATAGGCGCTAAATTAAACCAAAGTAGATGGAAACCTGAAAGTAGGAGGTAATATGGCGAGTTTGTGGAATGACATCAAAAAGAACCTTGGTGGTTGGGCAGCGAAAGCGGCAGATAAAGCAACCGAATTTAGTCGGGATGCGGCAGAAAAAGCGGAAGAATTAACTCGACTCGGCAAGGTAAAATTGGATATTTTTCAAATCAACCGTGAGATCGAAAAACAGTTCGTGAAATTGGGCGGAATTGTCTATGATATGGTTTCTGAACAAAAGAAAAATATTGAATCCAGCGAATCTATCATTAGTTTGGTTGAAGAAATCCGAAATCTTGAAAAGAAGCTCCGCAAAAAAGAAGAAGACTATAAAAATATCAAAGAAGGACCAAAGCCAGAACCTCAGCCGGTAGAAAAACCTAAGCCGCAACCTTCTAAAAAATCTCACAAGGCAAAAGAAAAATAGAAAAGTACGTCGGGATTGGAATATGGACGAGGATGAATCACCCAATTATCTGCCCTTTTCTCGTAATCATATTCTACAGCAATACTTTGCCGGAATCAGCAGTGAAAAACCGCTGACGCCAGACGAGGAGATAGAAATTGCTGGAAAAGTCCGTAAGGGTGATAAAGAGGCGCTCGATAAGTTGCTTAGGGCAAACCTTCGATTTGTCGTCTCTGTCGCGAAAAAATATCAAAATCACGGTTTATCTTTAGAAGATTTGATAAATGAAGGTAATCTAGGCTTGATCAAAGCCGCTAAACGTTATGATGAAACACGCGGTTTCAAATTTATTTCGTACGCAGTTTGGTGGATTCGGCAGACAATTCTCCAATCTATATCCGAGAACTCCCGGTTGATACGATTACCTCTGAATATTGTTGGCAATCTAAATAAAATCTCCAAAATCACGTCCGAGTTCGAAAAAGATTACGAGCGCGAACCGACTTGTGATGAGATTGATGATATCCTTAAAAAAGAGAACGTTAATGTGGATTTGGTTTGGGAATTTCGTGACGGGATGCTAAGCATCGATACTCCGATGGGTAAAAACGATAACGGAACGCTTCAGGAGATTCTTCCCGGCGCGGATGAATACGACCCGGGGAAAGTGATTACGGAAGCGTCGCTTCGCGAAGAAGTCAATCAGGTGATCTCATCGCTAAGCAAACGGGAAGCCACCGTCATCCGGATGTATTTTGGTATTGGTCAGGACACTCCTGCTACGCTTGAAGAAATAGGGACGGAACTATCGTTAACACGAGAGCGAGTGCGACAAATCAAAGAGAAAGCACTTAGGAGGTTACGGCATACTTCGCGTGCGTTATTACTGCGAGGATATTTAGGATAAAAAAAAGATTGACATCATGCGATCTATCACGTAATTTCAGACGTCATGAAGAGTATTGGGACACCTGAGACATAAGATAAAATTAAAGCATGGATAAAGAACCCAAGTTACTGTTTGTGTGGCACAGTCACGAAAAAGTCAGGATTATTTCTCTAAATCAGAAAACGCTGACATGGATAGGTGTTTCTGTTGTTGCATCTGTTTTACTTTTCATTTTTATCAGTATCATTTCCATGTCTAACCTCATTTACAAATCCAAATTTGCACTTATTCGAAAGAACAATAGTCAGCTAGTCTCAACGATCTATGATTTCAGAGGTCGAATTCAGGAAATGGAAAAGGAAGTCAACGCACTGGTCGAAAAAGACAAAGCTTTGCGAACTTATGCAGATATTCCTTCCATTGATAAAGATATCCGTAAACTTGGCATCGGAGGGAAAGTTCAGAATAGACCGAGCGAAATGGATCAATTGCTACCAACGGACAGCATAAAAATTTCCAATCTCGAAAGCGACATTGATAAACTCAGTCGAATTTTAAAGTTCGAAAAATTGAGTTATGAGACCATCTATCAGGCCTTCAAACATCGCACAGAACAAATTCAGGCAACACCGTCCATAAGGCCGGTCTCGATTGGGTATATCACCGATGGCTTTGGTTATCGTAAAGACCCATTCACCGGAAAGCGACATTTTCACTATGGTATCGATATTTCAGCTCCGATCGGCACATCGGTTTTCGCAACAGCTGACGGAATTATCGAATTTGCAGGTCCATTTGGGGGATTTGGTCAGGTTGTTAGAATCGATCATGGATATGGATACACAACGCTTTATGCTCATTTGTCGCGAATGTCGGTCAATCCCGGCCAAGTTGTGAAGCGCGGGCAAAAGATTGGTGAGATCGGCTCGACTGGCAGAAGCACAGGGCCACATCTCCATTACGAAGTTCACCAGTACAAGATTTACAAAAATCCTCTGGATTACTATTTCACCGATTATTCTAGATAATATTTCAATCAATCAGTTGTTCCTTTACTCATTTTCGGATACGAAAATTCTGCTTTTTTATGAAATCCTGTAGTCATCTAATTGATGAAAACGAAGAAATTCTATATTGAAACTTATGGCTGTCAAATGAATGAAGCCGATTCAGAATTGGTCGCAGGACTTCTTTTGAAAAAATCCTATTTGCCAGCGAATCTACCGGAAGAGGCTGACATCATCCTGGTCAATACTTGTAGCGTCCGCGAGAATGCCGAAAGACGAGCGATCGCCCGTCTCTCTCAATTCAAGAACCTGAAAAAAGTCAATCCAGACCTTTTAATTGGAATAATAGGATGCGTCGCTCAGCGCTATAGAGAAGAAATCATCCGTGAGAATCCATTCATCGATATTGCGCTCGGACCGGATTCCTACCGAAAGTTACCTGATGCCATTGATTCTGCTTCATTTCCGGTGACTGGATTTCAACTGTCCAAAAAAGAAGTTTACGATGGATTGTTACCGTTCCGAAGCAGTCGTGTAAATGCATGGATTTCGATCATGCGCGGATGTGATAAATTCTGCGCTTACTGCATCGTACCTTTCACTCGCGGGAGAGAACGAAGCCGTTCTTTGACCGGAATAGTCGATGAAGTGAAACAAGCAGTCGCTGACGGTCATTCAGAAGTGACTCTGCTCGGCCAAAATGTCAATTCTTACACTTATGAAGCATTCCGATTTCCTGAACTGCTCGAAGCCGTATCAGCAGTCGCTGGACTAAAACGTATCCGTTATACATCCCCGCATCCGCAGGATTTCGACGACAGACTTCTCGAAGTGATGCGTGATCATTCAAATATCTGCCGCCATATTCATCTTCCGCTTCAGTCGGGTTCGACACGTATTTTGAGTCTGATGAGACGAAACTATGATCAAGCCAGATATCTGTCACTTGTTGAAAATATTCGGAGACACATGCCAGATTGCGCCATCACAACGGACATCATCGTCGGATTTCCGCAGGAAACTGAAGCGGATTTTTCAGAAACGTTAAAAGTAATGGACATTGTTGTGTTTGACGCCGCTTACAATTTTAAATATTCGCCTCGTCCCGGAACGCTCGCGGCAAAAATGGTTGACAATGTAACGCCAGAAGAAAAATCAGATAGATTGAATCGTGTGATTGAAAAACAGAAGCGTCATACACTAATCCGCAATAGCGTTTTAGTGGGTACGATTCAAGAATTGCTCGTTGACAGCGTTAGTCGGAAAAACCCCAGTGAAAAAATAGGTAGGACGGGCACAAATAAAATTGTTATTATTCAAAAAGGAAATCCCGAAATTAGGGAGGTTGTTCGCGTGAGAATTGAAAAAGCGATTGGCATTTCACTCTTTGGAACCATCGTGTAACTTAACGGAGTCGTCATGAAATATGTCAAACTGGTTTTGTTGTTTGCGATAATAGTCGTGCTTTTGATTTTCGTTACTGATAACGCGGATCAAGTGATCAAGTTAAAGTTCTTAGGCACAACTATCGAGAATCTGAAAATGGTTGTTGCACTACTCATCACCTTCCTGATAGGCATACTGGTAGGATTTTTTATTTCCGCTTTGGAGATTTTTGCCGTCCATAGCAAGATGAGGGCGATGGATGCCGATTTGAAAAAACTCAAACAGGAAGTCGATGTCTTTCGCAATAAGGACCTTGACGAACCAGAAGAAATTGAAATTGAATAACCACTGGAAATAACGCGAGATTGTCTTATGACTGAAATACTCGTTACGTTAATTGTCGCAATCGTTATCATCATAATAGCCTTTTCATTGCTTGGCAGAAAAGACACGGCGAATCTGGAAGAAATGAATTTATATTCGACCGCTTTGAATCATATGTTGAATGGCGAGGACAAATCTGCGATTAAGTTTTTCAAAGAAATCGTCCGGAAAAATTCTGATAATGTTGATGCGTACATCAAATTGGGTGTTCTGTTCCGGAGAAACGGAAAGATGGGAAGTGCGCTCAAGATACACGAAAACCTGCTACTGCGAGGTGGAATCAGTCCAACTCAGCAACTTGATATCTTGCGAAATCTTGTCGACGATTATCTCGAAGCAGGTGATCAGGCAAAAGCGTTGTCCGGAGCGGAAAAAATCCTAAATCTTGACCCGAAAAATATCTGGGCACTTGAAAAACTACAAACTGTTCATCGGAATATCGGACAGTGGGATAAGGCATTTCAGGATCTCGAAAAGGTTCTGGAATTCCGGAAGGAGAAGAACGACCGCTTGTTGGCATTGTATAAAGTTCAGGAAGGTCTGATGAAGTACAACGAAGGATATTTTCATGAAGCGCGGTTGATTTTCCGAAAAGCAATCCGTATTGATCCGATCTGTGAGGCGCCGTATTTTTATATTGCCAACTCATATGCCAAAGAGGAGCGTGAAGTCGAAGCCGTTGAATGGTGGGTAAAGTTCGCCGATATTTCACCGAATCAGGCTTATCTTGTCTTCCAGAGACTTCAAACTGTTTTGTTCAATCTCGGCAATTTCGGGAAAATTCAAAGCTTTTACGAAAATGTTCTGAGTCGTCTTCCAGGAGATGTCCGTACCATAACGGCATTGGCTGGTTTTTACGAGCGGAGAGGAGAATTGGAGAAGGCATTGGCATTGATAGAGGAACTTCGAGAAAAAAATCCAAATTCCAATGTTGTCAAAATGGCGTTATGCAAATTGCTAATTTTGAAAGGACGCTGTACGGAAGCGAACGAAATTTTGAACGATTTCGTTGACAACTACGAAGAGCCCGGTGATTTTATCTGCTCAGTATGTGGGCACAGGGAAAAGAAAATCACCTGGTTATGTCCAATATGCGGTCAACCCGACACCTATACGACTCATCTATGAAAAAAACGATTTCAATTCTTTTTCTTGTTTTTCCAATGTGGCTTTCGGCGCAGGATTTATCTGCCTATTATAATCTTCTCAAAAGCGGTGAGCGGGATTCCGTTTTGCGTGTGCTTCCAGCGATTAATGCACAATTTCCAGATAACCCGGAGGTGCTTTATTTGTCCGGTTTGGTTGAAAAGGACGGTGAAAAAGCCCTACTGATCTATAAAGACGTTTTGAGTAAATATCCGGACAGCCAACGTGCAGACGACGCGTTTCTGAAGGTTATCGAATTTATTTACACGAGAGGACTTTACAATAAGACGATCAAATATTCGCGTGACATGATTCGTGTCTATCCAAATTCGGAATTGATCGGTTCATGTGTCCATTTTTTACTTTGCAGTTTTAACGCGATGAATCGGCGGGATTCGGTCGATTTTTATGTGGATTATTATGCGAAAATTTCTCCCGATATTCAGACAAATTTTTCTAACTATTCCTGTGCACCAAGTCTGACTATTGCCGCACCGCAGAAAGCGCCAGTATTGGTTCAACCGCCTGTTTCAAAAGAAACCGTTCAAGAGTCTGCTCCTAGGGTTTCAAGCGGCGAAATAGAAAAAAAACCAGTGGGGAAATATACGCTTCAGTTTGGCGCCTTTTCTAATGAGAGTAATGCCATGGCGCTTAAAGCGCGTCTCAAATCAACTGGACTCGAGCCGTATATCCACCCGATCAATTTGAGTAATAAATCCTTACTTTCTGTTCGGGCTGGCTCGTTTGTGACCCATAACGAGGCTCGAAAAGTTGGTGAGAAGTTGAAGCGTGAAAAGAAATTTGACTATGTTATCGTTGAGAAATAGAAACATGGGAATGAATGCGTCCCCGGTGGGCGTCACGGTCTTCAAAATCGGTGTTCCCGAAAAATTCGGGAAGCTGGGTTCGACTCCCAGACGTTCCCGCGAATCGTCCTGCGAAAAGTAAAACGCAGGTAAGTTATTTGTAAACAAAATGGTCATGGGGTGCTTGCCCGATTTTTTCTAAAGGCAGCTGAGAAATACCCGTTGAACCTGATCTGGATAATGCCAGCGAAAGGAGGCAATCATGAAAATTACCGCTCGTTTTTTCTTCTTTTTCATCTTCTTTGGGGTGAGTGCGTCGTCTCTTGCGACAAATTTTGTCACCGGTCGAATCCTTTCAGAAAATACGAAAAGCCCAATCTCCTATGCCGATGTTTATATTTTGGAAACCGGCGAAGGAACGATTTCCGGATCGGATGGGCGATTCAATTTATCTGTCAAACATCTGCCATGTGAACTACGTGTTAGTCATATTGCGTTTGAACCGGCGACTGTTCGCGTTGTGATCTCGAATCTTGGTGAGATATTCCTAACTCCTGCTATTCTCACTTGTGAGGAAGTGTTGGCGACGGTTTCGCGCGCAGTTCCGGGGAAAACACCAGTCGCTTTTACGACGCTTGAAAGATCCGACATCGACAATGCCTATTTTCAGCAAGACGTGCCGATGGTTCTGAACGATCTGCCTGGTATTTTTTCTTATTCGGATGCCGGTAACGGAATCGGTTACAGTTATCTGAAAATCCGTGGTTTTCAGCAAGATCGGATTGGTGTGATGGTCAACGGAATTCCGCTGAACGATCCGGAGTCGCATGCCGTTTATTGGGTAGATCATGGCGACGTTTTATCGTCTGCTTCGGATGTTCAGGTTCAGCGAGGCGTCGGCAATTCTCTTTATGGAACGTCGGTTTTTGGTGGAACAGTAAACTTGACGACAAAATATTCTGCACTTGATCCGGGACTCGTCGTCGAAACCGGTTATGGAAATTACACTCAGGATAATTTAAATCTTCCGTCAACCAAAGCGTCTCTGTCTTATTGCGGAAGGCCGTGGAAAGATCAAAGATTTATTATCTATTCGCGGGTCAGCCGGTTGAAAAGTTCCGGTTATCGGAATGGTAGCGGTGCCGAGCAAACATCAGTTCATGCCGGAATCGAAAAAAGTGATAAAGAGCAGTTAACCCGTTTGGAAGTGATGAGCGGAAGTGAAATGACTTTTTTTTCATGGGAAGGTGTCGCTCCGGCTTATGGCTTCGATCTACAAGACCGAACAGATCGGCGATATAATTTCTATGCCGACCCTGTTTATAACGGTGGATTCGACGACCTGAATCAGGACGTATTTCGTCAAACGCTTTTGTCTTTTCAGCATAGCCAAAAAATTGCAGGAAGTTTATTTAACATAACGACTTATAAAATTTTTGGTAAAGGATATTACCAGCAATTTAAAGGCGATGTCGATACGGCGGAATATAATCTGACCGATTTGATGACTAACAATTCCGAACCGATTGACCTGTTAAGAAGAAAATGGCTAGAAAACGGTTACTGGGGAATCATTTCTCATTTGAATCGATGGTTTGCATTTGGAGAATTCACTGTCGGCGGCGACGTGCGCTTCTATCAGTCCGAGCATTATGGAAAAGTGGCGGAAATTTTTTCGCCGTCTTTAGTTAATGCCGAAAACAGGCGCTACTATTCGGACGGTAGTAAGAAAACTAGCGGCACCGCCTACGTTCATGCATTGATTAACCTGACTAAATATCTAACGCTAATGACCGATGTGCGATATCTCGGTCATCGGTATTTTTTTGATCAAGATAAATTAGGCGCGTTCACGGACGGTTATAAATACGGATTGTCATATAATTTCATCGATCCGCATCTGGGGTTGAATTGGGAGATCGGAAAAGGGATCAATGCTTTTATGAATTTTTCTACTGCTCACCGTGAACCTGCAGACGATGATCTTTACGATCACGATGATCCCGACGATTTTCCGAAAGTAAATTTTTCCGACAAGCGATACGATTCACCGTTGTTAGAAACTGAATTCCTAACCGATTTTGAATTAGGAGCCGCTTTCAGTTCCGAAAAATGGTCGGCGCAGATCAATCTTTATCGAATGGATTTTAAGAATGAATTGATACCGGTCGAGTATTGTTACACTGACGCTGATAAAGTTTATCACGCCAATGCAGACCGAACAATTCATCAGGGGATCGAAGTAACGGCCTCATCCAGAATTAACTCGTGGCTAAAAGTCGATGGCAATTTGACTTATGCCGACAATCATCTGATCTCCTTTCGCGCAGATTCAATCGGCTGGAGCGGCTATGGCGGAATTGCGGATTTTCATGATCGCATTCTCCCCGGCTTTCCAGCGCTCCAGATCAAAGGCAAGATGACCTGTCGGTACAAATTTGCCGAATCGTGGATGCAGGTTTTCCATATCGGGAAGCAATATATCGATTTCGCGAATACAGAGTCGGCGGCTATTTCCTCCTATCAAGTTGTGAATTTCGGGACGCGGATTGAATTGCCTGCGATCCGGTGCGTGAAATGGTTTCTAACCTTCCGAATCAATAATGTGTTCGATGTTTTATATGAGACATTCGGTTACAACTATTATGAAAAGTGGGGCGACGAGCGGCAAAGGATTGATTCGTACTGGCCTGCCGCAACCCGAAATTACTATCTGACGTTGACCGCACAGTTCGATTAGTTCCTGCGTTCGGCGCAAGTTTTTTGCGGGAAGGGGAAGATATTGGCAAGGTCGCATGAAAATTTGCCGATATTTTATCCGGCAATTGCTAAATTAGTACGTGATTGAGCCACCCAGAACAATTCGCCGATCAATTCCGATAAAACAAAGAACGTCGGAATTGTTTTTCGATGAAAAACACATTATAAACCGACCAGTAAAAGAACTTGCCAATTTCAAGTTGGTTTGCTAAAATTTCCGAGGAATTATGAGAGAACCGAGCAAATTATATCTCATCGATGGATCGGCAATCGCTTATCGTTCTTATTTCGGAATGATGCGGAACAGATTATCCACATCAAAAGGATTTGCGACCGGCGCGACATTTGCCTTTGTGAACGCGCTCCGAAAAATTATCAACGATGAGAAGCCTGATCTGATCGGAATGGCGTTTGATGCTCCAGAGAAAACCTTCCGCCACCGGATTTATCCTGAATACAAAGCGACGCGCGAGGCGATGCCGGAAGACCTTGTCGCTCAATTGCCGTGGATTTTTAAAATCACGCGAGCGATGAATATTCCGCTCATCATTCAACCGGGATACGAAGCGGACGATATTATCGGGACGCTGGCGATGGAAGGTAAAAATCGCGGTATCCTCGTCTATATGGTTACCGGCGATAAGGACTTTATGCAATTAGTTGGTGATGGCATCAAAATTTATAAGCCACACTCTTCCCGGAGCGATGTTGAGATCATCGATGTGCAAGATGTCGTTAATAAATTTGGCATTCAACCCAAGCAGGTAGCCGATTATCTTGCGCTCGTCGGTGATTCGTCGGATAATATTCCTGGCATCAAAGGCGTTGGTCCGGCGAAAGCGACGCCGCTTTTGCAAGAATGGGGTTCGCTCGAAAATATTCTCAATCACGTCGATGAAATTCCGAGTGAACGCATCGCTTCGATGATTCGCGACGGCGCCGAAAATGCCCGGTTTTCCAGATTGCTGGCAACGATCAAAATAGATGTTCCACTCGAAACCGAACTTGACGAATTGCGTTTTTCGGGAGTCAACGAATCCGAATTGATGAAGATTTATGAGGAACTGGAATTCGTTTCGCTTATCAAAACGGATACGAAAGATGATCTCGTCGATAAACTGGAGAAAAATTATCGCACGATTCATACGCTTGACGAAGTTCAGTCTCTCGTAAAAAGTTTAAAAAACGTTCAACTAATTTCCGTAGATCTTGAGACGACTTCGGTCTCGCCGATGCTCGCAGAAATCGTCGGCATTGCACTGAGTTGGAAACCTCATCAGGGCGTTTATGTCCCAATCCAATCGCCATCCGCGCAGGCGTCGCTGTTTTCCGGAGGGAGCAATTTTACGTTTCTCAACGAATTGAAGCCACTTCTCGAAAATCCGAACATCCGTAAATGCGGTCAAAATTTAAAATACGACATGCTGATTCTTCGACGGAACGGCATTGAACTCGCAGGCGTCGATTTTGACACGATGATCGCCGCTTTTCTGATTCAACCGGATTCGCGCAGTTACAAATTAGATAAATTGAGTCAATACTATCTCGGTTATACGATGCAACCGATCGAGGAACTCATCGGGAGCGGAAAAAATCAGATTACGATGGATCAGGTCGATGTCGAAAAAGTCGGTTGGTATGCTTCGGAAGACGCTGATATCGCACTTGAACTGGTTCCGGTCTTTACGGAAAAATTGAAAAGCGATCGTACGTGGGATGTGTTTAAAAAGATCGAAATGCCGTTGATTCCGGTTTTGATCCAGTTAGAACAAAATGGCGTATTTCTCGACGTGAAATTTCTCAGGAAAATGTCGATCTCGCTGGAAAAAGATATTGACGATCTGGTGAGTCGAATTTACTCAGCGGCAGGTCGGGAGTTCAATGTCAATTCACCGAAGCAATTAGGCGAAATCTTATTTGATAAATTGGAATTGCCGAAAGTTCGCGGACATTCAACGGATGTCAGCGTACTGGAAAAACTTCAAAATAAACATAGCCTTCCCAAACTCGTACTGGATTATCGCGGTTTGATGAAATTAAAAGGAACTTATCTGGATGCGCTTCCGGTACTCGTCAATCCGAAAACCGGACGCGTGCATAGTTCGTTTAATCAAACGGTTGCTTCGACCGGCAGATTGAGTAGTAGCGATCCGAATTTTCAAAATATTCCTATACGGACGGACTTGGGACGCGAGATTCGAAAAGCATTCATTCCTCAGAAAAAGGGATGGAAACTTTTATCGGCGGATTATTCGCAGATTGAACTCAGGATCATGGCGCATTTATCGCGTGACGCCGAATTGATTTGCGCTTTTCAGGAAGATGTCGATGTTCACCGACGGACGGCGGCTTTGGTTTACGGCGTTCCGGAAAAAGATGTTCTTCCGGAGATGCGTCGCGTCGCCAAAATCGTCAATTTCGGAATTATGTACGGTGCCGGGCCGTACCGGATGACAGACGAACTGGGAATTTCCATGAGCGAGGCGCGAAAACTGATCGATCAGTATTTCAAAACTTATCCCGGCATCAACGATTACATTATTAAAACGACGGAAAGCGCTCGGAAAACCGGCTACGTTAAAACACTTTCAGGGCGACTGCGATACGTTCCGGATATCGACAGCTTGAATAAAAATGTTCGCGATGCCGCAGAACGAGTCGCGATCAATATGCCGATTCAGGGCACGGCGGCGGATATGATCAAACTCGCAATGATTCGCATTCACGACGAATTGAAATCTCGCCATTTGCGCGCGATGATGATTTTGCAGATTCATGACGAACTGCTATTGGAAGTTCCCAACGACGAGATCGAGACGGTAAAAACGATAGTGACCGATGCGATGGAATCGGCGCTCCCGCTCGATATTCCCGTCAAGGCGGAAGTTGGTATTGGTAATTCATGGTATGAGGCACATTAGTGGAAGCATCAATTACATTAAAAAACGTCAGTAAACATTTCAACAAGAAGTATGTACTGAGCAATCTGACGCTCGGCGTCGAAAAAGGCTCGGTCTTTGCCATTACCGGCCGAAGCGGCGCCGGCAAATCGACTTTATTGAGAATTCTTTCGACGCTAATGACGCCCGACGAAGGCTTGCTTTTCATCAACGAAAAGGAATGTCCGGGCAATGAGGCGGAAGTCAAACGAAGCATCGGATATTTGCCGGATCACGATATTCACGATCCATGGCTGACCGGCTGGGAAAATCTTCAGAAGACGGCGCGATTATGGGGAATTCCGGAAGATAAATTCGATCGACGCGCCAAATCGTTGGTCAGCGAATATCAACTTGAGGATGTGATACACGAGTGCCCGGTTGTTTATTCAAAAGGCGAAAAAAGGATTCTCGACATCATTCAAGTTTTATTGAACGACCCTGAAATTCTGATCTTGGACGAACCGTTTCAGGGGCTTGATTATCATGCGACAAACGTTCTCAATTCTTATCTGATCTCTCAGTATAGGGCAAAAACGATCGTTATTGCGTCTCATGAATTTTCGATCATTCAAACCTTTGCCGATCGCTGGATCGTTTTGCATCAGGGAAAAATTCGCTTCGACGGAACCCTTGAAAAAATGTCATCTCAGGTCGATGTTCCTGTTGTCGGAAATATTCTTTTTAAGCAATCCAATGCCGAATTTCTTGAATCTATCAAAGGAATTGAAGGAATCACTGAAATACGAAATCGGCGGAATACAGTCGAAATTATTATCAGTGGTTTCGAGTGTTTTAATCGGGTTTTGAAAAAAGTGGACTATGACTCAGTGATCAGTATCGGATGTAACGCTTTCCGTATCGATGAATTTATCAATCAAATATTATCAGATGAAGGATTCTAATTTATGAATAAAGGGTGGTTATTGGCTAGGGAGCAGATTCGGAGAAAACCAATCGTTATTTTTATTGAAGTTGTCTTTAACCTGATCGGGACGCTATTTTTGTTTTTAACGTTTTGCGTCGGACTAAGAAAATTTCTACCGCAGATCGGTAAAATTGGCATTACAGAAATTGTTATACCGGGAATTGTTGTAGCGATTTCAGTAACCGTTTCCTATGCCGTCGCGGTTTTCGATTCGAGTCGTTTTGTGCAGGAGCGTCAATTGGCGGATCAAGTTGGAATTGCCGGATTGTTACCGTCTGAAATCTTTATCGGGAAATCTATAGAATACTGGTTAGCGGGAATGGCACATGCGATATTATCGGGGGTTTTCCTTTTGATTTTTACTGGTTTTACGATATCATTTGTGTCGATTTTAAGCGTTTGGTTGTTCACGGCTGTCGGATTGGTTCTGGTTACTCAGATCGGGCTGATTCTTGGGGCTTGGGTGAAAGACTACAAGATTCATATCCTGACGATTTCTTTTCTACTTATACCGTTGATGTTGTTATCGGGATTTATCGTTCCTTTGAGCGCTCTTGATGGCGTGTTTTGGCGGGTATTAGCCTATTTTCCAACGTCGCTGATTGTTGAGGGTGGGCGGACACTGGCAGTTTACGGCGAATTTGATTTTATCGGAATGATATTTATGGTCGTATTAAGCGGTGTCGTAATCTGGGTTTGCCATCATTTTTATATTGAGAGGTTGAAAAGATGAAAGCCTATCTGGCTGGCGCGATTGAACACGCTTCCGATCGAGGAGAAGCCTGGAGAACGCGAATGTCGAACTTTTTAGCGTCGGAACTTCGGCATGATTTCTATAATCCGTTGATCGAAGAGAAAAAATATCTAACGCCAGACGAAGGACGACAATTTCGCGGATTGAAGACTTCGAATCTTCAAAAATTTCAGGAAACCGTTCGGAAATTGATGACTGGCGATCTGAAATCGTTGACGACTGAAATTGATTATATTATTTGTTACTGGGACGAGGCGGCGGCGTTAGGAGGTGGAACTTACGGCGAATTAACTTTTGCCTTTTATATGAAAATTCCAGTTTATATGGTTACGCGTCTGTCGGCTGAGAAGATCACCGGCTGGGTTCTGGGCTGTGTGACACAGATTTTTTCCGATTTCGCTGAACTGGAGCAATTTCTGAAAGAGAAATATCGGAATGAAAAGTAACGAATTTGTCACTGGTAGTTGAATTTTTATCCGTTAAGTCAATTCCCTGAGAAGAAACTCGATAATGAATTTGAATAGTACTTATGCTGAGATTAATCTTGGTTATCTCGCTGAAAATTTGATAAAAATTCAGAAACAGGTTGCGCCCGCAGAAATTCTGGCCGTTGTCAAAGCGGATGCCTATGGGCATGGTGCTGTTCCTGTTTCCAGAAAACTTCAGGAGATTGGCGTCAGAAATTTTGCGGTCGCCAGACTTGCTGAAGCGATTGAACTTAAAACTGCCGGTATCAATGAAAATATATTGATATTTGGCGGTCTTATGCCCGAGGAAATTGAAGAATGTGTCGCTCGGGGAATTATAACCACGCTGACCAATGATGAAAACTATCAAGATGTCTGCCGTGCGGCGCAGAAATTATCAAAAACCGCGCGCGTTCATATCAAAATTGATACAGGAATGGGACGCGTCGGTTTTCCATTTGAAACGGCGGTCGATTCGATTCGGACTATTCTAGAAAATCCACGGATCAGCGTAGAGGGAATTTACTCGCATTTTGCGACGGCAGATTCAAAAGAAAAATCTTATGCTTTTGAGCAATTGCGTCGATTTTGGGAAGTCAGAAACAGTGTTCGGGAATTCTGTTCAAATCCGCCGAAATTTCATTTGGCCAACAGTGGCGCTATTCTGGACATTCCGGACGCTTACTTCGATATGGTTCGTCCGGGTATCTGTCTATACGGACATTATCCGACAAATGAAACGACCGAGTCGATTCATCTAAAACAGGTCATGACACTGAAGACCGTTGTATCGCAGATTCGCATGGTGTCCAAAGGAACGCCGATCAGTTATGGTTGCCGGTATGTCACCGAAAAAGATACGCGGATTGCAGTTCTGCCGATCGGCTACGCGGACGGAATTCATCGAACTTTTACGAATAAAGGTCAAGTGATGATTCGAGGAAAACGATATCCAATTGTCGGAGCAGTGACGATGGATCAAATCATGATCGATCTCGGCGATTCCGACGTGCGGGTTGGCGATGTCGTGATCTTTTGGGGAAATACGCCGGAAGGAGTTTTACAAGCTACAGAAGTCGCCGAACGCGTCGGTACAATTTCCTATGAATTGTGCTGTTCGGTCAGCAAGCGCGTTCCGCGAATTTATATAGATGAGACGGATAATTGAATCGGATAATGAAGCCTATAGAAATGTCTGGTAAAAAGTGTTTCATCTTGTCAGTAAAATTCTTAGTTTAGAGCGGAGATGGAAAAATCACGAATCAACAAAATCAGGATCGAACTTCATGAGTTTCCTGTTGATCAATCAGCGACCTAAATCGTTTTAGGAACAAGAAATGTTGATATAGGAGTGTCAATGAAAAAGGAACAGAAGAAATTTTCAGTTAGCGTCATCGTTCATTTGACCGATGCGCTTCCGTACGACATGAATGGATTTGCACACATTCTGAATTCGATTGTCAATCAATACACATTGCCGGAAGAATTGATCGTTATCGATGAGCGGAAAGCGGAAAAGTCACAATTTGAGATTGGCTCAGTTTCAACGATTGTCATCAAGGGCAATTTTAAGAATCAATCTGAAAAAGTGAACCATGCAATTAAAAAATGCACATCCAATTATGTGTTATACATTGATAATTCGGTCGATGAGATCCGGTTAAAACGCTCGTATATCGACACGGCGATGTTGATTGTCGAAAAATATCCCAATTTCGGAATGTTATACGCCGACTACGATCTGCTAAAAGATGAAACTCGCAGGGAAATTCGTCTTTTGAAACATCACGCGGGGCGATTGCGTGATAATCAGGACTTCGGCAAGGTATTCTTTTTCTCGAAGGATGCGCTCAAATCGGTCAAACTGTTTGACGAATCATTGAAATACCGGGCGCTTTATGATATTCGTCTGAAGTTATCGGAAAAATTCGACATTGTTCACGTTGCAAACAAAGTCGCGGGTTCACTCTATGAAGTCGTCGCGGAAAGCAAAGCGCACAACGTGTTCGACTATTTGTTGGTAGGAAAAGCAGTTAATCGGGAAGCAGAAGCGGTTCTGACGAAACATTTGCAGAGAGTTGGCGCTTATTTAGAACCGGGAAAGGGCTACCATAAACGTCCGGAACCTTCAAAAGATGCCCAATTCGTTGTGTCAGTGATCATTCCGGTCAACCGTCGCCCGGAATTTATCGAAACCGCATTATCGTCGGTTTTTCACCAGACGGTTCAGGACATTGAAGTCATCGTCGTTGTCAACGGTGGAGATGACGATCCAACGATTCAGGAAGTTCGGAAGTATATGCCGGAAGGTTCTCTATATGATGAAACAAAGCCATCCGTTCGACTGGTTGTCGCTGATGTTAACAACATTGGTCTTTCGCTGGATTTCGGTGTGAAGATTGCCCAAGGAAAATACTATGTCCAGTTAGATTCTGATGACATGCTTAAACCCGATGCCGTCGAAAAAATTATGAAAGTTTATCAATCTGACGAAAAAATAGGAATGGTGATTGGTTCGTACGAAGTTTGGGAAAAGAGGCCGAATGGCGAATTTATCCGAATGGAACAGATTCCCATCGTGACGCACGACGAATGGACGGAAGAGAACGGTCGCAACAATCTTTTGCACATCAACGGAGCTGGCGCGCCTCGCTCGATTCCGATTCAGATTATCAAAGAGATGGGCTACTTTGGCATCAATGACGAACCATACGCGCAGAACTACGGCGAAGACTACGATCTTGTCATGAAAATCAGTGAAAAATATCGCATCGTGCGCGTTTGGGATCCGATCTATGAAGTTGTTCGGCATTCAGGTGGCACGGATCACAGCATCGATCAACAAACGATTGACCGCAATGATGAAGCGAAAGATTATATGCGATTGATCGCTGTCGGACGAAGACAGAAATTGAATGCTAAATAAGGTTAATGGGCTTGATGGATATTGGATTGTAAAGCAAAGGAACGTGAATGGATAAAGATTTTTTTTTAATTGGAATCGACGGCGGAGCGACGAAAGTTAACGGTTGGTCAATTAATGTTCTCGATGGGGGCAAATTTTTCTCTCTCGGTGAATTTAACGCCATAAAATCGTATCGTGAAATTCCCGGCTATATAGAGAATTTTAAACCGGTAGACATCAATACTCAGCTCGCAGGATTAGCCAGTGGCAATATCGTTCCGACCAACGAAGAAGTAACGCAAGGCAAAACCTACACGCAGGCGGTCGCTCAGGTTATCGAAAGCATCGTCCGAAAAAGTGGGAAAAACCGTATTCTGCTGGGCATCGGAATGCCCGGTTTGAAAACCAAAGACGAGCGCGGGATCGGCGCAATGGCTAACGGACCGCGCATTGTCCGCTACGCAGAAGACATTGAATCTATTTTACAGAGTGCAGGAATCGAGTTGGTTGAGCCGATTTTTCATATCGGCAGTGACGCTTATTATTGTGGGCTTGGTGAAGAATTTGCCGCAGAAGGTCAATTCCGGAATGCGGAGAATTCCTATTATTTGGGCGGGGGAACAGGTGCGGCGGATGCGATTAAACTTCGCGGCGAAGTCGTGGCGCTCGATCAGATCAAGGACTGGTTTATTAAAGCGTGGGAAATGAAAAGCGATGAGAACCGGTCGGTCGAGAAATATGTCAGTTCTCGCGGAATTCAGTCTATTTATGCCGATATCGTTCAGAGAGATATTACACAGATCGAAGAGCAGAAAATCTATCCGTCCCAGATTCGCGAACATGCACTGGCAGGAGAACCAGCCGCTTGCGAAGTTTTTCAAACGCTTTCATTGCATATTGCTGTTTTATTATACGAACGAATAACGACGCTTTATTGCGGTTGGCAAGGTCTTTTTCAATTTGTTAATCCGAAACGCGCGACTCCGTCAAAAACGCATCCTTATCACAAGTCATTGTTTGATAGTCTGATTATCGGGCAACGACTCGGTGACCTTTTTGAAGAGTGCAGAAATGACAAATTGCTGTGGAATCCGATGATGCGGCAATTATCCAGATTGATTGCTCAATCGACCTGTCTGGATGAACCGGCAAAGCAATATTATCTGGCAAACGGTCAATTCCGTACAGAATTGTTTAAAATTTCAAAATTAAGGGAAGCCCCAGCCATCGGCGCTGGCATCGATGCTTATCTAAAAAGGAGAAAATAGTGCTTACGCCCAATTCAATTCCAAAAAAAGAGCCGTTTATTTCCGTCGGAATCGTTTTACCTGAAGATAAATTTTCATCTATCGAAATTCAACTGCCCAGTTCTCCTGAATATTACTTGGTCAGCGATGGTGAACAGTGCCAAGTGCTTAAACCAGAAACTATCGTGAAATTCAACCTGCAGGATTCTACGATCGAAGTTATCATCAATGGCGAGAAATATGGCGAGGACAGGATATGGAAAATTGATCCGCTCGTCAAACCGGTTCCGATTTACAACCATGCAGGGATTCGAGTGAAAAAGGTGATTGCCGGTCGCGGATTTCATTGGGAAAAGAATATCGACGTGTTTTTGTCTGGTTCAATGGAAGTCCGGATATTCGACTCATCGCTGATTATGATCAACGAAGTACCCATCGAACAGTATTTGATGTGTGTGGCAACTGCCGAGATGGGCGCCGCCTGTCCACCTGCGTTAATTGAATCGCAGACGATTGTCGCTCGCAGTTGGATGCTTGCAAATGTCGAAATGAAACATCGAGCGCTTGGGATGGACGTTTGCAACGACGATTGTTGTCAGCGCTATCAGGGAACGACGAATCTCTCAGATCGGTCCATCAGAGGGGCTTTGGCAACGGCTGGGCAGGTATTGATGTTCGGCGGAAAAATCTGCGACACGCGTTATTCCAAAAGTTGTGGCGGAATAACCGAAGCATTTGAGAATATTTGGAATGGTAACGTGGTTCCGTATATCCAGCCAATCATTGACGCGCCGGAAGGTTTTTCACATCCATCTTTGCCACTCGATTCCGAAGAGAAGGTTCGCCTTTGGATTGAATCGTCACCGGAGTCTTTTTGTAGCCCATCGGTTGTCCCAGAAAAGGAGTTGGTGAAGTATCTTGGAAATGTCGATGAAGAAGGGGAATATTTTCGGTGGAAGTTTCGGTATACGCAAAAACAGTTGACGGCTTTGCTTAACCTGAAGTTGAATCTTGATGCGAAAAATATTCACAGGATTGAACCAATCAAACGCGGCGCTTCCGGACGCTTGGTTCTTGTGAAAGTAATTTTTGAAGACGGCTCGGGTTCGATTCGGGAGCGGATGATAAAAGATCAATATGTCATTCGGGAAAGTTTTCATGAAATCTTTTTGTACAGTTCGGCGTTTGTTATTGACACAGAAGGCGAATCGGAGATTCCGGATGTCTTTATTCTGAAAGGTGCAGGTTGGGGGCACGGTGCTGGATATTGTCAGATTGGAGCGCTTGGCATGTCCTTAAAAGGATATGCGACAGAAGAAATACTGAATCATTATTACCCGGGTGCAAAACTAAATAAAATCTATTGATAATTGTTAGGAACGTTCATTATAAATAATTCAGAACGGAAGGTTTATTATGTCGGAAAAGGAATCGGCGAAAAAAGACTATAGAAATCCGTGGGCGTGGGTGCCATCGCTCTATTTTGCAGAAGGTATTCCTTATGCCATCGCCATGACCGTTTCCGTAATTATGTACAAAACCATGGGCATTTCCAATACTGTTCTGGCTTTCTGGACGAGCGTACTGTATTTGCCATGGGTCGTTAAACCGCTCTGGAGTCCGTTTGTAGACATCATCTCGACCAAACGGAACTGGGTGTTGATTACTCAGATTTTATTGGGAGGTTGTTTCATCGGTGTCGCTTTAGTGGTGCAATTGCCGCTGTATTTTACTCTGACACTGGCAGTTTTGTGGCTGGTAGCGTTCGCGTCGGCCACACACGATATTGCCGCCGATGGTTTTTATATGATTGGTCTGAATGAACATCAGCAAACCTGGTTCGTCGGCATCCGCAGTACTTTTTACCGGATTGCCATGATCGTTGGGCAGGGGCTGATTGTTATGCTGGCCGGTTTTATTCAAAGTCATACCGGTCTTGAACCGGTCAAGGTTACCGCCACAGCTGTACCTGCCACGGAAATCGTTCGGGTCGTTGATGAAGGTAATCTGCCGATGCTAAGCGATTCCGGCAAGACGTATATCGTGATTATCCCGGCCGAAATCAAAGTACCGATTTACGACTCTGCTCGTCCGGATAACGATTCGGCCAATGTTTTCATCAGGTTGTCTGCGCCGCCCGAACAGGGCAAGAAGGTGACGGTCAACTTTGGTCGAAAAAAAGGGAGCAAGGACATCCTTTTAGCGACGGCCGGGCGGCTTGATTTTACAACTGAGAACTGGAATAAACCGGTCAAAGTGACTTTAAAAGTCGATCATCGGCTAAAAGAACCGAGCAGATCGGAATTTGAGGCGACAGCCGGTAATACGCCGTTCAGCTGGGCGGTTTCATTCGGGGCTTTGGGCGTTATTTTTCTGCTATTCGGTTTGTATCATAAACTGATGTTGCCGAAAGGACTGGAAAAGGTTACAATTAAAACTAAAGAACTGACCAGCGGATGGCTGGCAGTGTTTTCCAGTTTTTTCCAGAAGAAAGGCATCGTTTCCGGGATTTTTTTCCTGCTGTTCTACCGCTTAGCCGAATCGCAGTTAGTTAAAATGGCCTCGCCTTTCATGTTAGACAGACAGGAAGCCGGTGGTCTGGCTTTGACAACCACGCAGGTCGGATTTGTTTACGGGACGGTCGGATTGATCTGCCTGACTATTGGCGGTATCCTCGGTGGAATAATCGCATCCCGTGGTGGATTGAAGAAGTGGGTGCTCTGGATGGCGCTTTCCATTAATATTCCGGATCTGGTTTATGTTTATCTATCGTCTGTTCAACCGGATAATTTTCTGATCATTACGATCTGCGTGGCGATAGAGCAACTCGGTTACGGTTTCGGTTTTACCGGCTATATGCTATTTATGCTATACATGGCGGAGGGTGAATTTAAGACTTCGCATTATGCCATTGCAACAGCCTTTATGGCGCTGGGCATGATGATTCCGGGTATGATCAGCGGGAAGTTGCAGGATCTGATGGGTTACCAGACTTTCTTCCTTTACATAATGATCTGTACGATTCCGAGTTTTCTGGTGGCCGGATTAGCGAACATCGATCAGAATTTCGGGAAAAGAAAAACATAGAAACCGGTAATTGGTTTTTTTCTAACAATGTTTTATTTAAATGCATTTAGATCATTCACAAAGTAAATGAGGCCAAAATTTGCAGGATTCACAACTCGGTTTCCAGACAATTGATTTTCTGATAGTTATTCTATATCTGGTGATAGTAGCGATCGTCGGCAGTTTTTCGGGCGGGAAACAACGAAATGTTAAAGACTATTTTCTGGGTGGATCGAATATTCCGTGGTGGGCAGTCGCCTTTTCGATCGTCGCCGCCGAGACGAGCACGCTGACGTTTATTAGCATCCCGGGACTGGCTTATATGACGAATCTGAATTTCCTTCAGGTGACTATTGGCTATCTTATTGGAAGAATTGTCGTCAGTTTCATGTTTTTGCCAGCGTACAAAAAAGGCGAACTCGTCACGGCGTATGCTTTACTTGAAACGCGTTTTGGGCGCAGTACGCGCAGTTATGCTTCGATTGTTTTTCTCTTCACTCGTGTCGCGGCGGACGGCGTACGGCTGTTTGCAACGTCCATTCCGCTGGCGATTATTTTTCGGACATTCCCAGCATTTGCGAATTATTCCAATATCGACATCTACGCTATTTCAATTGTCGTGATCGCGTTAGTGACGATGATTTACACTTACACCGGCGGAGTAAAGGGAATCATTTGGGTGGATGTTCTACAGATGCTGATTTTCATTGGCGGCGCTCTTCTGGCGCTGGGAATCCTGTTGAAACGAGTACCGGACGGATTTTCAGCAGTCAATCTGTTTTCCGGCGAGACGAACAAATTTTCCATTATCAATTGGGGTTTTTCCGACGGAATACGCGGCTTTTTTGCGAAGCCATACACGCTGATCGGCTCTCTGCTCGGCGGCGCATTTCTCTCGATGGCTTCGCACGGAACCGATCAACTCATCGTTCAGCGACTTCTGACGACAAAAACGGTCAAGGACAGTCAGAAAGCGCTTATCACCAGCGGAATCATCGTCATCTTCCAATTTGCGCTATTCCTGCTGGTTGGTCTGATGCTGTTTGCCTATTATCAGGGCGCCAAAGTCGGTGGAGCGGGCATCCTGTTTTCCAAACCCGACGAAATTTTCCCATACTTTATTATTCATAATTTACCGACCGGAATTCGCGGTTTCATCATTGCCGGACTGTTCGCGGCGGCGCTATCGACTCTGGCTGGCTCTATCAGTTCGCTTTCCTCATCGGCGATGATGGATTTGTACAAACCGTACTTTGGCAAAGCCAACGATCCGGCGCGCGATTTGAAAATCTCGCGAATTCTAACGATTTTCTGGGCGGTGGTTTTAACTGCGGTCGCATTTTTATTTATCAATATTCTGCAGTCGGTTGTTGAAATCGCGTTGAGTATTGCTTCGATCACATACGGCGGATTGCTGGGCACGTTTATGCTGGGTGTTTTGTTTAAAAAGCCGGACCAGCGGGACGCAATTTGGGGCTTTTCCGCGGGGATTCTGGCGATGCTGTTGTTCATCGTCTTGCCGTTTATTCTGGGGCGTCCGTCGGTAGTTTACTGGACGTGGTACACGCTGATCGGTTGTGCCGTGACACTGATCGTTGGAAATCTATCGGCGTCTATTTCAAAAAGAATACTGACGTCCAAATGAAGTAAGAAAATGAAAGGCCGAGCGATGAAAAGACTCATCCTCTGTTTTGTCGTTTTCTGTTCGCTCGGTAGCGCGCAGGAATCTACATTCCAAAATTCAAAAATATTTCATCTTAAAGCCAAAAGCGACACGCTCGATTTTCACACCGGGTTGGATTTGCTGATCGAGAATCGGTTTTCGACCATCCGGAATAAGAAAATCGCCGTCATCTTTAATTCCGGGAGTTACGACCGGAAAAATCGTCATACAGCGGACGTTTTTCGGGATGAATGGGAAGGTGCTGTTGTATCATTTATCGAATTACCAGAGTCGGTGATGCCAGAGAAGGACGGAGATTCGCCTTTCTCCAATGTTTCATCGGATTCCGGTTCGAGACAGATGACGGTTTCCCGCAGTCTGTCCGATCTGGATGCTGTCGCTTTGAACGACTGCGATATCATTGTCTGGGATGTTCAGGATATTGGTTTGCGGGAATCGATGGCTGTATCGGCGTTAGCAAAAGTGATTCGGTTGAGTGCGGATACGCGAAAAGCGTTACTGATTTTAGACAGACCAAATCCTTTGACTTCATCGATTGTCGAAGCGCCGATTTCGATGCGTTCACCTGCGCTAAACGGATGCGCGATTCCGTTCCGTTACGGTGTGACGATCGGTGAACTAGCGTTGATGATGAACGAAGAAAATTGGCTGAAAATGGCTAAACCTGCGCGGCTGTTCATCATTCCGATGGCAAATTACCGGCGGACGATGTGGTACGATGAAACGGGAATGAATTGGCACTTACCGCTGAAAAATATCCTGACGGTTGAGACACTTTTATCGTATGCAACGGGTATTTTTGCCTTTCAGTCGAATATCAACATCGAAACCGGCTCCTCTTTTCAATATGAAATCTTCGGCGCTGAATGGATTTCTCCTGATGAACTGCTGGCCGTGCTCAACTCGCAAAAAATTAGCGGCGTTGAATTTACTAAAACCGGATATTTACCGGATGGAATTCCTGATATCGTCCGAGCCCAAACAAGCAACGAACAGAAGCAAATAAGGATTCGCTGGATCATTCGCGACCGGAATTTGTACCGATCTTCGACCGTTGGCGCAGTTACGGTAGGATTGATCGGTCAACTCTATCCGCACCGGTTTCAGTGGGCGAA
>PEYN01000020.1 GCA_002774355.1 Candidatus Marinimicrobia bacterium CG08_land_8_20_14_0_20_45_22
CTTGTTTTTTATTTTTAATTTTTCGCTGCTTTACGCGGACTGGGCGTCGCACATCGTCATCAGCGAACTCGCCACGACAGGTTCCGGCAGTACCGCCAACGAAATTATAGAAATATACAATCCCACGGACAGCCCCGTTGATATTTCAAAATTGAGGATTCAGTATTTGGCCACCACCGGCTCAAGTTACAATACGAAGCTTTACATGAATGAGCTCGCGGGAACGATTGTAATGCAGCCGTACACATACTTCCTTTTTTGCCCTGCTGACGCGCCCGATCCGAGCATAGCGGATAGAACATGGAGCTCATACTTCCATATGGCTGATAGATGCACTATAAGAATAACACTGGATAGCTCGGGCGAAAATTTCACGGATCCGTATGAAGACAAAGTGGCAATCGGAGATACCGCGCAGGATGGTGAAGGCGGAAGTTATGCACCAAGTATTTCAGGAACAGCGGATGATAGGAGTATTGAGCGTAAAGCATCCGCCGCTTCCGACGCGGCGTCTATGGAAAGCGGCGCTGACGAATACGAGGGAAACGGCTGGGATTCCGACGACAATTCGGCGGATTTCATCATCAGGACTTCGCGCAATCCGCAGAATTCATCTTCTGATCCCGAACCCCAGCCGCCGCCTACGCCGACGGGTTTTGCCGTGGCGGACATCCTCAATGACGGCACATTGAAAATAAGCTGGACGCCGGATGATTACACGACGGGCACATACGCTCATTTCAAAATTTACAGGGGTCTGAGCGAAGGCAATGAAGAAGCGTATACCCAAACACTGTCTTCCACAACTCACGAATACTGGGATGCTGTCGCCGCTGGTGTCACTTATTATTACAGGGTCTCAGCGATGTCCACCGGAGCGCGGAATAATGAAAGCGTTCTGACATATTCGGAAAACGCTTTTGCTACAGATAATACCGCACCGGAACTTCCGACAAATTTGACGGCAAACAACACGAGTTATGGCGCTAATGCCGGAAACAGAATTGCTTTGATGTGGACACCATCCGTTTCTGACGATATTTGCCTTTACAAAATTGGGTATAAAAATTCATTTTTTCAAACATGGGATACTTTTGGAGTAAGCACCTATACGATTTCCGCCTGGATTAGTTCCGAAAAAAGTTCATGGACGATTGTTTCGAATTTGACGGACAATGTTACTTATTTTTTTCGTCTTAGTGCGATTGACAATAATTTGAATGAAAGTGTTTTGTCTTCAACGATAACGGCATATCCTTCAGATATAAAAGCGCCTGATAGTGTTTCCATAAATAATATTGTAAACGAGGGTTCCGGAAAAGCATTGATTCTTTACTGGACGAGTTATTCCCCAGAAGATGATGTTGTCGGTTATAAAATATGGTATAACGAGGCTTCCTTCAGCAATACTGGAACTGCAAATTTGTGGGCTATTGTTTCCGGTAAAGATAATAAAACAAAAACGATTACGGGTTTAACCGAAGGGACAACTTACTGGTTTGCCATAACGGCTTTTGACGAAGTGCCGAATGAAAAAACAGATGTTTCGGGATGGACTGTTTTTTCTTATCCGTCTGACGACCCTCCGTCGCAGATTACGACTCTTGCGGCGGCAAACGAAGAGACGGGCGGGAAGATAAATCTTTCATGGACGGCGTCTTCTGAAAGCGATGTTGCCGGGTATAATATTTATAGAGCAA
>PEYN01000021.1 GCA_002774355.1 Candidatus Marinimicrobia bacterium CG08_land_8_20_14_0_20_45_22
ATATAGATAAACCAGGTGAAAAAAGAGAATGTGCAGGTTAAACAGATATTAAGCGCATAGTTCGAGATGATAAACTTCTTATCTGGAAGGTTTTATGACTAAAATACTATTTGACGAGAGAGCAGAAAAGAATTCCCAAGCCGAGAACCAAACGGCTAATTTCCTCGGGCAAGTAACAACGCTTGAGGTCAAGTACGACATGCCAGTGATCATTTTCCAAGATGGCGCAAGCGGCGCTTATTACATCAAGTCTTCTCTTCTGGCAAGCGATGCCGCAAAACTATGTGATTTGGATGCTAAACTCGATGTGACAAGCACCGATAGTTATAAAACAAACCGTCAATTGTTTCTAAAGCATATGACATATCAGCGCATGGCGGCAGACGCAACGAAAGGACGAGAGTTTAATGACATTATCGTTGAATATACCGTGGAGTATGCCCCTGAAACCCCTTTAAAAGTCTGGGGTGGTCAGCATCGTATCAAAGCGATTTTTGGGGCATACACAAAAAGCGATCGTTATCATGGCTTTAGAATATATTTCAACCTCAACAAAGTTCAACGAACTGAAATTGCATTGGTGTCAAATACGAATATCTCTGTATCAAACGATACCTTTGACCGAATGATTGAAGAAACAATATTTGGTGGTGTTTTAAGGAAATGGTGTCAGAAAGTTGGCTTTCTGGGTGACAAAGAGGACTTTCCCGATGTTGGATCGCGTTCGGAAAAGATTTCAGTTAAAAAAGCTCGGAGCTTTTTAGTAAATTTTTATTTAGGTGAAGAAAGAGGCCGAGAATTGAATTCTTCTGAGTTAGATCGGAATGTTTATGAACCTTACTTGGTTGAGACAGGTGTAAAAACAGGAACAGATAGAGAAATAATTGCTGACCCGGCTTATGAAAAGATCATGAATCAACGAGATATTCTCAGCGACGAGTCCTTACTTAAGGCTGGTCAAAGATTCCTTGCCTTGCATAATGCACAGTATCGGGCGGTTTCAGATCCTAAAACATCTATCAAGAAGATAAAAGGCTACAAAAATAAGACGTTTGTTGAGTCGGTGTTATGTGGTTGGAGTTATGTGGCTGGCTTATTGCAATCTCACCCTGAACGTTTAGAGAACCATTACCGTATTCCTAAGACTTCTGGCAAAATTCCCGATCCCCTTAATGCTAAAGAGATGTCGACATATAAGCATGATAAAGATGAGGCTACTTATCGAGGACTCGGAACGCGATCTGCCTTAAGAGATAGACAAAGGGTTGCACAATTATTCTTAGCAAAAAGTTTAGAAGAAAATGTGACGATTGACTCCAAATTTATGGATAAGGCCGTTAGCCAAGTTATTGGATTGCTATCTTTATCTCAAGGATATGCTTAAAATGCGCGAGTTCAGAGATTATCTTAGATATGCTCGTAAATACTTATCATCGGCAGAGGACAAAATCCAAAAACAGGAAGATGCTGAATGGCTTCTCATTCCGGCGATAATTTTAGCATGGTCGGCGATGGAATCGTTTGTCAATAATCGTTGTAATGATTTGAGTTCTCTGCCTAGTGATATGTTTGAGATGCATGAGAAGGCATTTCTTCAAGAAAAACGTCTGCGTTTTGAAGATAGCGGGGCGAACATAGGTAAATTCGTTTTGGAAGGTAATGAATATCAAGCTCTGGAGAATAAGATATTTTTTCTTCTGTCCAAGATGGGTTCTCACGATGCAACCAACTTAAAGGGTGGTGCACTTTGGCAACGTTTTAAGTCTTTCAAAGATGTTAGAGATAGTCTGGCGCACCCAAGGCGTGATACGGAAATAGTCTTAACCATACAAGTAGTTAATGACTTTATTGAAACTGCTCAGGAATTAATTCAAGTGATTTCGGAGCGAATCTGGAAAATGAGATTGGATTTTTAAGCGAAGTGCAAAAGCGCCTCACGACCATGAAGCCGAATATAACACCGCGAAGGAGAAAAGTCTTATGCCACGACTGACTGAACAAGAACAGCAAGAAATCGTCCGCTTTATCGAGGCAGATAGGCCGTTGCCGGAGAAGTACCGCTTTCTGCTGTTCGAGGACAAGCGCGAGGTCGAACTGGTCTGGAACGGCAAGTCGAGCGAGGTCTGCAATATCGTACTGCCCTTCCAGGTTATCGAGCAGGTGGATGAGCCGCGTGTGGAGAAGCCGGAAGATGGCGGGATGCAAGGGGGGCTTTTCGATTTTCGCGGCCGCCAGCTCAAGGGCTGGACGAACAAGTTGATCTGGGGTGACAACAAACTCATCCTTTCGTCGCTGAAGAACGGTCCGCTGCGAGAGGAGATCGAAAAGCAGGGCGGCCTCAAACTCATCTACATCGACCCGCCGTTCGACGTCGGCGCCGACTTCTCCATGGACATCGAGATTGGCGGAGACACCTTCACCAAGAAGCCCAATATCCTCGAAGAAATCGCCTACCGCGACACCTGGGGCAAAGGCGCGGATTCCTTCATCGCCATGATCTACGAGCGGCTGGTGCTGATGCGGGATTTGCTGGCGGAGGATGGCAGTATTTATGTGCATTGCGATTATCGGGTTAGTGCATACATGCGCCTTGTTATCGACGAGTTGTTTGGTAAACAAAACCACCAAAACGAGATCATTTGGCATTTTATAAAAGGTGCAAGTGGTAATGACAGGTTTGGCAGAAAACACCAGACGATATTTTGGTATGCCAAATCAGCAGAAGATCTGATCTTTAATCGAAAGGAAATTGGTGTCGCTTATAACCCCGAAACCATCGCTCGGGCTCAGCGTGGCGAGGCGAGATATAACGTTACTGCTGAAGAGTTGGAGGAGCGAGGGAAAAACCCGGGTGATGTTTGGTCTGACTTGCATCCCGTGCAAGGAAATTCAATTGAAAATACCGGTTACGCTACACAGAAACCAGAATCATTTTTGGAAAGAATTATTAGGGCATCCTCCAACGAAAACGATCTCGTTGCCGACTTCTTCTGCGGCTCCGGCACGACGGCGGCGGTGGCGGAGAAACTGGGGCGCAAGTGGATCGTCAGCGACCTGGGCAAGTTCGCCATCCACACGACGCGCAAGCGGCTGATCGGCGTCCAGCGGCAGCTCAAGGCCGAGGGCAAGGACTATCGGGCCTTTGAAATCCTCAACCTGGGCAAGTACGAGCGCCAGCATTATATCGGCATCAACCCCAACCTGCGCGAGGAAGAGCAGCGCAAGCAAATCGAAGAGAAGGAAGCGGCGTTCGTCGACCTTATCCTGCGGGCCTACCGGGCAGAAAAGACGACGGGCTTCGCGGCATTTCACGGCAAGCGGGCCGGGCGGCTGGTGGCCGTCGGTCCTGTCAACCTGCCGGTGACGCGTCTCTTCGTCGAAGAGATCATCCTGGAATGCCGAAAGAAGCACATCACCAAGGTGGACATTTTGGGCTTCGAGTTCGAGATGGGGCTGTTCCCGAACGTGCTGGACGAGGCGCGGGCCAAGGGGATCGACATCGCGCCGAAGTACATCCCTGCCGAGGTGTTTGACAAGCGGGCGGTGGAGAAGAACCAGGTGGTGTTCCACGACGTGGCGGCCATCGAGGTCAAGCCACATGTCGCAAACAACAGCGTGGCGATGGAACTGACGGACTTTTCGGTGTTCTACTCGCAGGACTCGATTGCCAATGCTGAGGCGGAGATCAAGGACAAGGGCAGCCGGATCGTGGTGGAGAAGGGTCAGATCGTGAAGGTGAGTAAGGATGCGAACGGGATCGTCACCCGCGAAGTGCTCACCAAGAACTGGACCGACTAGATCGATTACTGGTCGGTGGACTTCGACTTTGAGAGCAAACGGGAAATCATCCGGGTGAAGAATGAGGAAACCGGCGAATGGGAAGAACGCTGGACGGGGGATTACATCTTTGAGAACGAGTGGCAGTCTTTCCGCACCAAGAAAGACCGGTCGCTGGAAATGAAAAGCGTCTTCCACGAATGCACGCCGGGGCGGCGGAAGATCGCGGTAAAGGTGGTGGACATTTTCGGCAATGACACGATGACGATTATTGAGGTGACGGTGTGAATGTCCTCGAAGAAGAGAGAGATAAATTTGCTAAAATAATCCAAAAGTATCTGGAAAAGCAACCGGTAATTATACTTGGAACAGGCGCTACGATTCCTTTTGGCATGCCCTCAATGCCGGAGCTTGCAAGCCATTTGAAAGTATCTATTACTGATGGATCGACCGAATGGGGTTTATTTTTATCTGAGTTAGAAAAAACAGGCGATTTGGAAAAAGCACTTCAAAATACTCCAATAAATCCAACATTGACTAAAAAAATAATAATCGGCACATGGGAGTTTGTAAACCAGAAGGATTTAGCGTTTTATAAAAATTTGGTCGATGAAAAGGAAAAGAATTTTCCTCTTAAAGATTTGTTCTCAAAATTACTCCAATCGCATCCAAAGCATGTAAAAGTAATCACAACTAACTACGATAGAGTTGCAGAGTATGCCGCAGATTTAGCAGAAGCAAATATCCATACAGGCTTTTCGGGAAGATATCTGCTAAACTTCACTCAAAACTATCTTCAAAGTCATCCTAATCAGAACAGAGCAGATATTTGGAAAGTACATGGTTCGTTAGATTGGTTCAATCGAGAAAACAATCTTTCTTTCTCGTCTCCATTGGCTAAAGAGATTCCTGAAAATACCGCGCCGCTAATTGTCACGCCGGGTATTATAAAATATCAGCAAACACACCTTGAACCATACAGAACTGTTATGAATGAAGCTGACAAGGCATTGATTCAGGCTTCATGTTTCTTGTGTATCGGATACGGATTTAATGACGAGCATGTACAACCTAAATTACTTGGGCAAGTAAAAAAAGGAAGGCCGATTGTAACCATTGTACAAAAACTAACCGAGACCGGGGAAAAACTATTACTCCAAAATCCCGCCAAATCAATTATATTGGAGAAAGCTGGGGATAATAGTACCTTTTTCCATTATTACGAAGACAATGTATATAAGAAAGAAACTATGGCCGGCAATTTCTGGCGGTTGGGCGAGTTTCTAAACCTATGGTTATAACAGGAGGAATGATTATGGCGATATTTGATTATAATTCAGAAGAATCGATTGGAACTGTTGAAAGTGTAGATACGGGAACAGTTGTGGTTCATGTCGAAAATGAAGAAAAATTAAAAGCACTACAAGTCAACCAACTGGTTGCGTTAAGGAGTAGTAAAGTCGGGCAATTTCTCATTGGGTTAGTTGTTAAGATAATGAGAAAAACATCCTCTGAGCCAATCGATCCAGATATGCCTGACAATGGCAGTATTATTGAAAATGTCATGAAAGTTACTTTGATAGGAACACATATTGATAAATTAGGGACGAAGCCGAACGTGTTTAAGCGAACATTAGAAACAGTCCCTGAAATCAATGCCGAATGTTTCGTGATAACTGGCGCAAAATTAACTCAATTCATGCAAGCAATTTCTTCATTAGCCGCAAAAAATCAAAACCCCTTGTCTATGGGGAAATATACTTTGGATGACGAGGCAGAAGCATGGTTGGATGGCAATAAATTTTTTCAGCGACATGCTGTTATTGTCGGCAGCACCGGGTCAGGTAAATCATGGGCGGTAGCAAGAATAATTGAACAAGTTGTAAACCTGCCATCCGCAAATGCGTTAATCTTTGATATTCACGGTGAATACAAAAAATTAGCTGATGAGATTAAGACTATCGAATACTTGAGAATTGCGGGGCCAAGCGATGAAGATGTTGTTAACAATGTATTCTTGCCCTACTGGCTGCTTACTTATGAAGAAATGCTGGCAATGATGCTTGACAGAAGCGATAACAATGCACCGAATCAGGCAAGAGCCTTTTTTGAAGCTGTTATTAAAGCAAAAAAAAGCAAACTTGAGACCGAAGGTAAAACCGAGATATTAAGCAACTTTACAATAGACAGCCCGTTACCATATAAGCTGAACGATGTTTTGGATGAATTAAAACAACTTGACAACGAAATGGTTCAAGGGGCAAGAACTGAAAAACAGGGTCCTTTGTTTAGCAAATTGATAAGATTCATTCAACGATTGGAAACAAAAATAACTGACAGACGATTAAATTTTTTATTCAACTCAAAGGATGAATTACAAAGATATGAATGGTTCGAAAATTTTGGGCAAAAATTAATGGGTTTTGAAAAGGATGCAAAAGGCGTTAAAGTTATTGATTTCTCCGAAGTGCCGTCTGATATACTACCATTGATTATTGGTTTAGTTGCACGAATTGTTTTCTCTATCCAACAATGGACAAAAAAAGAAAAAAGACATCCCATCGCATTGTTTTGTGATGAAGCACATCTGTATATTTCAGAAAAACCGGCATCAAGTGTTGATGAATCTGCTTTAAAAAACTTTGAAAGAATAGCAAAAGAGGGGCGAAAGTATGGCATTGGGTTAGTTGTTGTAACTCAACGTCCGGCAGATGTTAATCGCACTGTTTTGAGCCAAAGCAATAATTTTATTGCGATGAGACTAACAAACGCAGAAGACCAAGCTGTAATAAAAAGGCTTTTCCCTGATAGCTTGGGGGATTTCGCAGACCTGTTACCTATTCTTGATATTGGTGAAGCATTAATTGTTGGGGATGCTTCTTTGTTGCCGAGCAGAATAAAAGTCGCCGAACCAAAAGTAAAACCTCAAAGTGCCACTATTGATTTTTGGGATGAATGGGCAAAAGAAAAAAATGAAAATGCCATAAAAGAGGCGATTGATTCTTTAAGGAAACAAACAAAAAGTTAGAAAGGTGATTTATGTCCCTGCATTCCAACTTCCCGGTCAAGGTGGTGGATATCTTCGGCAACGACACGATGACCATTGTTGAGGTGAGCGTGGGAGGAAACCGCTAATGAATGCTAATGAACGCCAACCAAGAACGATGAACTCAAGCAACTCGGCTGGGATATCCGGCGGCATCTGTCCGTCAAAGTGGTGTATATTTATGGGAATGACACAATGAGAGTAATGGAGATAACCGAATGAAAGAGAAACTACCTATCAACGTTGATGTCCTGAAATGGGCAAGAACCTCTTTAGGTCTTTCAACGGAGGATATTGGTTACAGATTAAGCAAAGACAGACAAGAAATAGAAGCATGGGAAGATGGAACAACATCACCGACATATCCTCAACTTGAAAGATTGGCGCATGAAATTTATAAACGCCCGGTAGCTGTATTTTTCTTCCCATCTGTACCTGATGAAGAGACCCCAAAGACCGAGTTCAGGACATTGCCTAATACAGTAATTGACGATCTGCCGCATGAAATCATTAAACTCTATAGAAAGGCAAAGCTTTTCCAACTCAATCTTGAAGAACTTTTCGAGGGAGAGAAGCCGGTAAAAATATCGTTGTTGGACACGTTCGTGCTTACCGAGAATTCCCGGTTTGAATCGATCGCAAAAACGATCCGGAGCATACTCGGTGTCTCAATCGAGGAACAATCCAAATGGAACTCACCCGAGACCGCATTTAAGAAATGGCGAGAAGCTTTGGAAGCGCACGGGATATTCGTTTTCAAAGATGCCTTTAGGAACGATTACTATTCGGGTTTTTGTCTATACGACGAGAAATATCCGCTTATTTTTGTCAATAATAGCATGCCTGATTCGCGACAAGTGTTTACACTCTTTCATGAATTGGGGCATCTGCTTTATCATTCCGGCGGGATCGATTTCAGAAGCAGGGAAACTGTTCGCTCGTTCCAAGGATATTTTCGTGAGGTTGATGTGAGTTGCAACCAATTTGCGAATGAGCTTCTTGTTCCACAAGAAGAACTGGAATCGTTTGAACCGAAGATTTCAGAATCACAGTTCAAGAAACTTGCCGATTATTTTTCCGTGAGCCGCGAAGTCATCTTACGTAACTATCTTGACCGAGGCTTGGTTAATGCCAATTACTATGAAGAGATGGCCGCAAAATGGGCTAACCAAGCTAAAGAGAAACGAGAAGAGACATCAGGTGGCGGGAATTATTACTATAACCAAAAAACATACCTGGGTGAGAGGTATATCAATCTTGTCTATGGGAAATACTATCAGAGCAAGATTACGGTTGATAACGTCGCCGAGTACCTAAACGTCAAGGTACAGAATCTACCTACCTTTGAGTATATGGTTATGGAAGGAGGTAGACTTTGATGTATGTTTTTGATACAAACTCATTGTCGAATATTCTGAATCATTACTACCCAGATAGATTTCCATCCTTTTGGGAAAACTTCGCTGTGATTCTTCAGGAAAATCGCGTGTTTTCTGTACGCGAAGCAAGGTTCGAACTTGAACGCCGGTTTGATAATATTGTCATTAACCGATTGGTAAAGCATAATCCCGATTTCTTTGAGGACCCCAGTGTGAAGGAGCTTTCCTTTATAACTCAGATTTATTCGATCCAGCACTTCCAACAAAATCTTGATAGAAAGAAACTTCTTCAAGGAGGATATTTTGCCGATCCTTTCATATTTGCAAAAGCCAAAATCAAAGAAGCGATTGTAGTCACAGAGGAAGAGTGCTTGCCAAATGGTGCTCGGATACCAAACATTTGTGAGTACTTTGGGATAGAGTGCTTGAAACTGGAAGGATTCTTGACTAAAGAAGATTGGAGATTCTAATATATTATGGCACTGCATAAAAACTTTCCGCAATCCCCATATGCGATTCTCGATCCGGGCATCCGCTGGTTTCCTGCCGATGAAGCCTTGCGGGAGACAAGAATGGAGAAACTCATGCCGCCGCTGGTGGCGGAGCTACGCCGTAAGGTGAAGGAGTTCCGGGACGGCGGCTATGTGGACGCAGCGGACACCAGCCGGAGCCTGCTCAATTGGTGGTTCAAGACGCCGCACCTGCTGCTGAAGGCCGACGGAACCATGGCGGAGTTTGAATATTACTTCGCCCAGCGAGAGGCACTGGAGACGATTGTCTACCTATATGATGTTGTTGGGGTTAAGGACAAGCACGATCTGATGCGCTTCGATGCAAGCGGCCTTATATCCGGGAGCATGTTCGACGAGACCTGGCGGCGATTCGTGGTGAAGATGGCGACGGGCACGGGCAAGACCAAGGTGTTGAGCCTGGTTCTGGCGTGGAGTTTTTATCACAAGCTCTACGAGCCGGAATCGGAACTGGCGCGCAACTTCCTGGTCATCACGCCCAACATCATCGTCCTAGACCGCATCTATAGAGACTTTCAGGGACTGCGGATTTTCTTTGAAGACCCGGTACTGCCGAATAACGGATTTGAAGGGCGCAACTGGCGCGACGATTTTCAACTGACGTTGCATCTGCAAGATGAGGTTCGGATCACCCGGCCTACGGGCAATATCTTTCTGACCAACATCCACCGTGTTTATTCGGGCGATGACATTCCGCCGTCGCCGGATGATGAAGACATGCGGGACTATTTTCTGGGCAAGCGGCCCACAGGCGCTACCACGGATTCCAAGGTGGACCTGGGCATGATCGTCCGGGACATTGACGAGTTGATGGTATTGAATGACGAAGCGCACCATATTCACGATCCGCGTATGGCCTGGTTCAAATCCATCGAAGACATCCACAACCGGCTGAAGCAGAAGGGGGCGGCTCTGTCCATGCAGGTGGACACGACTGCCACGCCCAAGCACAACAACGGCGCGATTTTCGTGCAGACCGTGGCTGATTATCCGTTGGTTGAAGCGATCTCGCAGAACGTCGTCAAGCATCCCGTCTTACCAGACGCAGCCAGCCGCTCGAAGTTGAGCGAACGCCAGAGTGCCAAGTACACCGAGAAATATACCGACTATATCCATTTGGGCGTGATCGAATGGCGCAAGGCGTATGCCGAACACGTGAAGATGGGCAAGAAGGCGATCCTGTTCGTAATGACCGACGACACGCGCAACTGCGACGACGCAGCCGAGTATCTGGAGGAACATTACCCGGACTTGAAAGACGCCGTACTGGTCATTCACACCAAGAACAACGGCGAGATTTCTGAATCCACTTCGGGCAAGGACAAGGAGGAACTTGAAAAACTGCGCAAACAGGCGAATGAGATTGACGGGATGGAGAGCCCTTACAAAGCTATCATTTCAGTGATGATGCTCAAAGAGGGATGGGACGTGAAAAATGTCACCACGATCGTGGGCCTGCGCGCCTATTCCGCGACGAGTAATATCCTACCCGAGCAAACTCTGGGCCGGGGTTTACGCAAGATGTATCCCGGCGATGTGGAAGAGTACGTTAGCGTTGTCGGCACCAATGCCTTTATGGAGTTTGTGGAATCTATTCAAGCAGAAGGCGTGGTGCTGGAGCGTAAGCCGATGGGGGAAGGGACGGGGCCGAAGACTCCACTAGTGGTCGAAGTTGACAAGGAAAACGAAAAGAAGAACATCGCCGCGCTTGACATTGAAATTCCGGTGCTGACACCCCGTGTTTACCGGGAATACAAAAGCCTGAGCGCTCTGGACATCACCGCGATGGGGCATCAGCTCATGCTGTATTTGCAGTTCAGCGAAGAAGAACAGCGGGAAATCGTATTCAAAGACATCGCCACCGGCGAGGTGTCGCACACTACCATCCTCGACACTGCTGGCATTGCGGATTACCGGAGCGTGATTGGCTACTTTGCGCAAACCATCATGAAGGACCTGCGGCTGGTCAGTGGTTACGACGTGCTCTACGGCAAGGTCAAAGCGTTTGTGCAGGCCGAGTTGTTTGACCGCCCGGTGGAACTGGAAGACCCCAACACATTGCGCAACCTGTCGGAACTGGCCACCACCAAAACACTGATTGAGACCTTCAAAAAGGCGATCAACGCGCTGACCGTCCGGGACAAAGGCGACGCCGAAATCCGGGATACTATCAAGCTGCGGCAGACGCGCCCCTTTGTGGCGAAGGAGCAGAGCTACATTGTTCCGAAGAAAAGCATCTTCAATCGTATTATTGGTGACAACCACCTTGAACTGCAATTCGCCAACTTTCTGGAAGATTGCGGCGACGTTGTTTCTTACGCGAAGAACTATATGGCCGTACATTTCAAACTGGACTATGTGAACGCGGACGGCGACATTTCCAACTACTACCCTGATTTTATGGTCAAGTTGTCCGACAAGCTGATTGTCATTGCCGAAACCAAAGGGCGGGAAGATTTGGATGTGCCGCTGAAGATGGCACGGCTGCGGCAATGGTGCGAAGACATCAACCGGGTGCAAACAAATGTGAAGTACGACTTCGTTTACGTGGACGAAGAAAGTTTTGAAAAATACAAGATAACGTCATTCCAGCAATTGTTGGATGGCTTTAAGGAATACAAAGAGAAAATATGACAAGGCACTTCCATCTCGTATCGACGCTCTGCGTTGAGACTCAAACAGTCCGTATTTTACTTTAACAACCTTTTACCGTCAAACCCGTTTTTATCCCGACTTATCGGGACAAACGGGTTTCGACCAATCAACAAAAACCGGTTTAGTCTCCATTAAATCGGAGCCGGAAACCGGTTGGGTTCTTCTCCACAAGATTCGTCTTCTTTCGTGTTTTTCGTGGGCATCTCTTTCTTCCCACAACTTTACTGCCACTATATCCCCAATCAACCTAATCAACCTATTCAACCCAATTAACCTATTCCAACCCAATCAACCTAATCAACCTATTCAACCCAATTAACCTATTCCAACCCAATCAACCCAATCAACCCA
>PEYN01000022.1 GCA_002774355.1 Candidatus Marinimicrobia bacterium CG08_land_8_20_14_0_20_45_22
GCCGGTCATTATACTGTCGTCTGGGACGCCCAAAACGTGAGCTCGGGAATTTATCTCATCCGCCTGAATGCCGGTGACTTTACGGCGGTGAAGAAATGCGTCAAGTTAAAATAAGGATGCGAATCTAATCATGCATAAAACGCATATATTATTACCGATGTCATTCTGCTCCTTCTCGACCCTGACCTTGGCCTTAGCCTTAACCTTATTCTCCAATTGTTCCCATGAAAATAGCATTGAACAAAACAAACTATCCGTCAATTTCAAAGGTGATGCCGAGATCGAGGTCGGCGGGCCATTCGTCGGGGCGGAATTCCATCACAGTTACATGATTCCCCAGCGCATCAGTTTTTTCTATCCGGTGGCGAACAGCATCGATCGCAGTCAGGATTACTGGAAGCGCGACACCTCCTTTGTGGCGGAATGGTTTTTGAAAATCGGCGCTGGTCAGCCTGAAGCCATTGGTCGGAAACCGGTGGAATTCAATCTGACGCCCTACTCGGTCGAGTTTTTCGATCGGAAATCTGCCCGGGATATTAATGTCGCTTATCATTTTTGCAGTGAAAAACCAGCGATGGTCGTCACCTACCGAATTGTCAATCGTCTGAATAAAAACGAAGTGTTCGAGTTTGATACCCGTCTGTTCACTTCAATCCGAACTTGCCATACTTTTCGGGTGGTCGATCGGGCTGAAGTTATTGGCGATTCAGCGAGCGGGACGATCTTTACCAATTTTGCGGAGGCTGATGCGCGCATGGCTCAGGTTTTTATTACCAACGCCGGCGAGAAGCCGGTCGCGGTTATCCTGGGCGAAAGCGGTTTGCCGTATGCGCGTTTCGTTTACCGGCGGGCAATGGTGCCCGGTGATACCCTGAACATTGTTCAGATTATCGGCTCGGCGAAGCAAAAGGAAAGCCAGGCATTGGTCGGTTACCTTCTGGAAAATTTTCAGACTGAAATAGAGCAATATGAAAAATTTGTGAATGAACAGGCTTTCCAAAACAACGTCTTGAAAACCGGAGATACTCGTACAGATCATTCTATCGCCTGGGCTAGAGCCGAGATGGAAGCAAATGCACATTACTTAGACGGCGAAATTGTGCCGATGCCATGTCCGGCGGAATATAATTTCTATTTTACCCATGATGTGCAAGTCTCCGATCTGGCGGCGGTGAATTACGATTTGCCACGGGTCCGGCGCGATCTGGATTACATCATCCGCCACGCCGATAAGGACCTGGTAATTCCGCACGCCTATTACTGGAAAGACGGAAAATACGTGACGGAATTTGCCAGTTCCGACAACTGGAACAATTTCTGGTTCGTGCAGGTTACGGCTAAATATCTGCGTCATTCCGGCGAAACCGACTTTGTTGCAAAACTTTATCCTTATCTGTCGGTTTGCGTCGAACGGGCGCTGTTGACACAAGAAGCCGACAATCTGATGTGGTCATACCGGCCGGATTGGTGGGACATCGGGCATAATTACGGTTCACGTTCATATATGACGATCCTGGCGATCAAAACCCTGCGTGATTACAATTTTATCTCGACCGTGTTAGGTAAAAACCCCGAAAAAGTTACTGAATATGTGATTTTAGCCGACAGTATGCAGACGGCGCTGGTTGATAAACTCTGGAGTGACGAACTGAACTATCTGATCAATTATAATGACGATGGTTCACAGGACCGGCATTATTACATTGGTTCACTGCTGGCGGCGCATTACGGATTGCTTGACGCTGAAAAACAAAATCAACTGGTTCAAACGGCCAAAGCCAAGCTGGTTGATGAAAAAGTTGGTATCTACAATGCCTTCCCGATGGACTTTCACCTGTTGGGCGATTTTTACAAATTCGTCGGTAATGAAGTCGGGGCTGAATATTATTACGCCAATGGCGGCGTTTGGCCGCAGGGTAATGCCTGGTATGCGATGGCGCTAATGGCTAATGGCGAAAGACAGGCCGCGGCTGAATTCATCGTCCGGACAATGTCACTTCATGGTATCATGAACGGCCCGAACGGGCAACCGGCATACTACGAAGTGCGGAATGCCAACAAGGAAAATCCGGCCGAGTATGGAACCGTTGATAAACCAAATTTTCTGTGGGCTGGCGCCTGGTACCTGAACAGTCTCTATCAACTCTACGGAGTCACGGAGAATGACTGGAATATCAGCCTTGATCCGTATCTGACGACCGGACAGGAGAAATGTAGTTTTACACTTTTTGTAAATGGTTATCCGGTTTTGATAAATATCAAAGGTCGTGGAGAAAACTTACGCTCAATAGAATTTGACGGTCGGAAGGTCAACTCGGCGGTATTTCCGGCTGAAATGCCGGCTGTCAAAGTAGCCGAGTTTGTTCTCGGTCAACCTGAGGAGCCATATCTCAAGAGTACAACTGCTATACTTAATTTTTGCCAATACAGTGATAATAACCTGATCATTAATCTCCGCGGGATTGTATCACAACCAAATAAAACCGTTGTTATCAGTCATGGGCGACCCAAAAAGGTGTCACTAAACGGTCAGCCGTTAACTGAAGGTTTGAAAATTGAAAAAGGAAACGGCGGTTATTGCACTACGATTACATTCAACCTTAAATTTTCTGAGAATAAACTGAATGTACAATTTTAAGACAGGAAATACGATGCGAATCCAAGCAACGATCACTCTTTTTCTCCTTTTGGGGGTTGTTTGTATTTCCTGCGGAAAAAAACGGACGGCGCAAACTGTAGCCGCGCAGGGCGCCGTCCGATTGACTTACTGGTGTGCTTCCAATCAGAGCGAAATTGACCTGGCAACGGAGTTGGTGAGTAAATGGAATGCAAGTCATCCGAAAATCCAGGTGGCCTTGCAGCCAATTCCAGCCAGTCAATCGTCAGAGGAAGCCCTTTTAGCGGCAATCGCGGGCAAAACGACACCGGACATTTGTGCGAATATGTGGCCGGGTGCGATGGACGATTTTACTTCATCGGGCGGATTGGTGCGGCTCGACCAATTTCCGGATTTTATGGATTACCTGACAGAACGAATACCGACGGAATTGCTAGAATCGTTTCGGTCTCCGGATGGGCATTATTACCAGATTCCATGGAAAACTAATCCGATCATGATCATGTACAATAAGCGGATGTTCCGGAAAGCCGGTATTCTAAAACCGCCGCGCACCTACAGCGAATATTTGGCGGCGGCGAAGTCAATCACGAAAGATTTGAACGGAGATGGGCGGGCAGATCAATGGATGGGCTATCAGGACATCCGTCCGATTTGGTGGCAGAGATTTTTCGACTATTACACCCATTACATCGCGGCCTCTGGCGGCCAGACACTTTTTGATAGTATGGGTATTTGCTTCGAGAACGACGCGTCGATCAAAGTTTTTAGTTTTTTCCAGGAAATCTACCGCAACGGCTATTTTCCCCGAACGACTTTCCAAGGTGACAATTTCCTGGCCGGAAAGTTCGCGACCGTTATTACCGGTCCGTGGAATATTACCCATGTGGAAAAATTCAAAAAGCCTGAGTTCGAATACGACATTTTTCCAATCCCGGTGCCGGACGATTACCACGGTCCGGTTTACACCTACGGCGATCACAAAAACATATCCATTTTCAGCACTACAAAAAATCCTGAAGCTGTTTGGAAATTCGCCAGGTTTTTAATCTCGGCGCAGGCCGATCTGAGGTTGCTGGAAGTCTGCAGTCAGATTCCTTTGCGGAAAAACCTAACGAAAAATCCGCTCTATCAGTCCTACTTCCGTGAAAATCCGATGATGACGAAATTCGCCGAACAGGCGCCATTTACGCGTGGAGTGGACGGTTCATCCGTTCTGAAAGAAATTTTCGATGCTATTTCGCAGGAGTACGAAGCCTGCTCAATCTATGGCAAACGCACGCCGGAAGAAGCCGTCGCCAACGCCGCCAAACGCGCCCGGGTTATCATTGAGTGGAGCCGTCCGCAATGAAATCAGCCCAATTGAAAACAAAAAGCAGCGACAAGACCGGTTATCTTATGAGCCTGCCGTATGTCATTTATTTCGGCTTGTTCATCGGCTTTCCGCTGGTCTTTTCCTTCATTTTGATTTTTCATAAATGGAATATTGTTACGCCGATGCAATGGATCGGTCTACGGAATTTTTACCGGCTTTTTCACGATGTGCAATTTTTTATCGCGATCCGTAATACGCTCGTTTTCCTGGTGATTCATATTCCGTTGCAAATCTTCACGGCGCTTTTACTGGCGATTTTATTGAATCAGAAGATCAAATTGAAAGGTTTTTTCCGGGCGCTCTACTTTTTACCGGTAATTGTGTCGGGTGTTGTCATTACGATTCTCTGGCAACAACTTTTCGCCTACGAAACCGGGCTTCTGAACCTGCTGTTGACAAAACTCGGTTTGTCGAAAATTCCGTGGCTGATCAATATAAAATGGGCAATGCCGTCGATCGCGATCATGGCAACCTGGAAAAATGTCGGACTTTATATTGTACTTTTCTTAGTCGGTTTGCAGGGCATTCCGCGCTATTTGTACGAAGCCGCCGAAATTGATGGCGCGCGACCGGTTCAACAGTTTTTCCATATTACCATACCGGCATTAAATAGTACGATGGTGCTAGTAGTAATTCTTTCGACAATCGGCGGATTTTCATTATTCATCGAACCATTCGTAATGACCGGCGGCGGGCCGATGAACAGCACGCTGTCCGTGATGCTTTATATTTACAATCAGGCGTTCTATTTCGGACACATGGGTTATGCGGCGACACTCGGATTTTTCTTCGCTTTTATCATCCTGATTGTCGTTTTGATCCAGAAAAAATTCGTTGAGAGAAAAGACTGATGAAGAAAAGCTTAATCTACATTTTACTGATTGTGGGCGGCCTGATGTTCGCTTATCCGTTTTTATGGATGATTTCGGCGACGTTCAAGCCGGAAGCCGAGATCGGCTCGATCGGGCTCTGGTCGGCTAATTTTTCCATGCGCAATTACACCGCCGTTTTCCAGAAAATTCCGATCAGCCGGGCATTTCTGAATAGTATTTTTGTCTCGGCGTGTGTCACATTTTCGGTGATCCTTTTTGGTTCGATCGTGGGCTATGCTTTGTCGCGTCTGCGTTTTTTCGGCCGCGATTTTCTGCTCGGATTAATTCTCTTTACAATGGTAATTCCGTTCCAGATCACTCTGATACCCATGTACATTTTAATGGTCAAATTCGGCTGGGTTGACAGTTATATGGCCCTGATCGTGCCGGGTATGATCAGCGCCTTCGGAATTCTGCTTTTCAGACAATTTTTTATGGATATTCCCCAGGATCTGATTGACGCCGCCAAAATTGATGGCTGTAATGATTTCGGAATACTTTTCAAGATTATATATCCGCTCTCCAAACCGGTCATTATAACGGTTGGGATTGTATCATTTATGGGTAGCTGGAATGACGTTCTCTGGCCGTTGATTGTCATTCGCCTGCAGAAGCTGATGACTCTGCCGCAAATGGTGACGATCTTCGCGGTCGGCGGTCAGGCGGACGGACAACTGGGAGCCCAGCTTGCCGCGGCGACGCTTCTGGCAGTGCCGATCGTGTTGGTTTACACTTTCTTCCAGCGTTATTTCATCGAAAGTATGGCAACGACGGGTTTGAAGAATTGATGATTAAATACGATGTTATATGTCTTGGTGAAGCGCTGGTTGACCTGATATCCCAGGAACCCGGCAAGAATCTGGCCGATGTCAATCTTTTTAAAAAATTCGCCGGTGGCGATCCGGCTAATGTCGCTGTCGGATTAGCCCGACTGGGCTGTAAGACCGGTTTCGCTGGAAAGATTGGCCGGGATGCCTTTGGCCGTTTCCTGCAGAAATTCTTAATTGACAATGGCGTCAATACCGAAGCGTTGTATACAGATTCGGTACACAAGACGCGACTGGCGTTCGTCGAAGTAGCCAATGACGGCGAGCGTAATTTTGAATTCAGTGAGAAACATCCGGCCGATTCGGCGCTGAAGGATGAAGATTTTTCCATGGAATTTTTAAAACAAGCCAGCATCGTCCACTTTGGCTCTTTACCCTTGCCGGCGCCTTCTAATGGAGAATTATTCAGCCAATTAATAACCAGACTCAATCACGATAATATTCTAACATCGTTCGATCCGAATTATCGGACGGCGTTGTGGAAAACATCCCAACATGCCAGGAGGGTTTTAGGATCAATTGCTTCGCTATGCCGGATTCTAAAAGTGAATTTGGAAGAGGCCCGATTGCTGGGCGGAACGGAACGTATCGAAGAACTATTATCTAACATATTTTTCCCCAATACTTTACTTTTAGCCATTACTCTTGGTGAAGACGGTTGTATTTTGAAAAACCGGCGCTGTGTGGTAAAAATTCACAGCTTCAGAGTAAAAGTGGTTGATACGACTGGTTGCGGGGATGCCTTTACTGCCGGCTTACTGGCGGGATTGATTAGATCTGGAGAAAATATAGACGAGTTGGATGAACTTGATTTAAATGCTATCGGTCAACGAGCTTATGCCATGGCCGCGTTGACTGCAACCCGCTTTGGCGCGGCCGAAGCGTTACCAATAAACCAAGAAATTGAAATATTTATTAAATCACATATTCACAAAAGAGGTATAAAGAAATGATCAAATTAATTCGTGTCTCACAGGAACCGATTTTAAGACCTATCCCGGAACATAGCTGGGAGCGCGCCGCGGTCTTCAACGCCGGCGCGGTCTATGACAAAGGATTGTACCACATGATCTATCGGGCGACCGATATAGGAGGACACGAGAATTACGGTAATTATATTAATTGCTTCGGTTATGCCGTCAGTAAGGATTTATTGCAGTGGCATCGTCTCGCGGAACCGATCATGAAAAATAATGTGCCGCAGGAATTGCGCGGGCCGGAAGATCCGCGCGTTGTTAAAATCGGCGACACGTTTTATATGACTTATGTCGGATTTGCCAATCGCTTTCCGGGTGACTACCGGATTTGTCTGGCGACGAGTTACGATCTGGTAAACTGGGAACGCCATGGGATCTTACTCGATGAAGAAAATAAAAACTCGTCACTTTTTCCGGAAAAGATTAAAGGTGAATTCCTGCTCCTGCATCGTCGTCATCCCGACATCTGGATAGCTTCTTCCCCGGATCTGAAAACTTTTACCGATCATACTCGCATAATGACAACAATAGACGATGACTGGCAATCAACTCGCATCGGTATCGCCGGTCCGCCGGTCAGGCATCCGCAAGGCTGGCTCTTGTTCTATCATGCCGTTGATAAAATCAATGCTTATAGGCTCGGGGTCGCTCTGCTGGATTACGATAATCCGCGCCGCGTTCTGGCCCGTCAATCCCGCCCGGTGATCGAACCGGAAATGCCCTGGGAGATCAATGGTTTTGTACCCAACGTCATTTTCAGTTGTGCCACGGTTGAAAACGATGACAAATACGTTGTGATTTATGCCGGAGCCGATACGGTTATCGGGGCCGCCTATGTCAAAAAAAGCGACGTTGTTTTCGATAAAAAGGACTGGCTGGTTTAGATGAGAAATCTCGGATTTTCAGTTATAATTTTCAGTCTACTGGTGGTAGCCTGTAATAAATCCGAGAGGAAATCACCGATCAATTTGAGTCACGCTCTCAGTTTGATCGATTCCGTCGCAGTCAACGGCGAACAACTCTACTATATTGCGATTTATGCCGACTATCCGGAGTATAAACCGGTTGCTGCCAAAGGTGAAGGAATTGCCTGCGTGGATGACGCCGGGCGCTTTCTGGAGGTGTTGGAAAGTGAAATCTTATTATCCGGGAATCGGACTTTGCTACCAACCGCCAAAGGTTTGACGAAATTCCTGCTGTATATGTGTCGCGATGATGGCCGCTGGTATAATTTTCTTGAATCTGACGGCCAAATCAATACTGAGCATGTCAATAGTCAGGCCGATTTCGGCTGGTGGGCTGTACGCGGAATTCGCGGTCTGACGGCGGCTTACTTGATTTTAAAACAATTCCCGGAAGAGGCGGAATTGCTGAATCAGGTGGAAAAGTGTCTAAGGACTACTTTGAGGCAAATGGATGCTGATTTGGCGCAGTATCCGCTAAAAGTTGCGGGCAATTTCGGCTCGGTACCGGCCTGGCTGATAAAATCGGCACCCGATATGAACAGCGAACTTTTGATGGCACTCTGTAAACTCCAACTTACCGGCGATTTTAACTTTAAAGTGGAAATCCGAAAAATTGCGGAAGGGTTGGTCGGATTTCAATTTCGGCGCGATGGCCATCCGTTAAACGGCATGTATTTCTGTTGGCAAAATTCCTGGCATGACTGGGGCGCCAAACAGCCTTTGGCATTGGTAGAGGCATTTAAAATCACCGGCGATTCAACCTTCTATAAAAGTGTAGAAATCTGGGCCGATAATTTCGTGCCATTCCTGATCGCGAATGACCTACCGCGCGAGATCACTCTAAATCAAGACGGAAGTTACCGGCTGGTAGCTTTGCCCCAGATTGCATATGGCATCAATGCCCTTTACAGCGGCATTCAAGCCTTTGCCGATCTGAGCGGCAAAAATCGCTATCATCAATTTGCCGCGCGAATTTTCAACTGGTTTGGCGGTGGTAATCTAGCCCGAGCGCAGATGTATTGGCCGGAGACTGGAGTCACGTCTGACGGTATAGACGAAGATAAAAAAGTCAATCGCAACTCCGGGGCGGAGTCAACCATAGAAGGCTTATTGGCACAACAGAGAAAATTTTATCGCAATTAATCCTATAAAGGAAAATGATGGCACAGATTACATTGAATCATATAACCAAAGAATTCGATAAAGGGGTAAAAATCATTGATGACCTGAATCTGAACATAAATGATGGTGAATTTTTAGTTCTGGTAGGTCCATCAGGTTGCGGTAAATCAACTACTCTGCGCATGATCGCCGGGCTGGAAAGTGTCACTGCCGGTGATATTTTCATCGGAGATAGACGAGTCAATGACGTTCCACCCAAAGATCGCGATATTGCCATGGTTTTCCAGAATTATGCGCTCTATCCGCATATGACGGTATACGAGAATCTGTCTTTTGGCCTCAAGTTGCGGAAAATGCCGAAAGCCGAGATTAAGCAACGTGTCATTGAAACCGCCGCTATTTTGGAAATTGAGGAGTTGCTGAACCGCAAACCGCGTCAACTTTCAGGAGGTCAGCGCCAGCGCGTAGCCCTCGGCCGGGCGATTGTGCGCAAGCCGAAAGTGTTCCTTTTTGATGAACCGCTTTCGAATCTGGATGCTAAACTGCGCTTGCAGATGCGGACCGAAATAAAAAGATTACATCAGCGATTGAAAACGACTATGGTGTACGTTACCCATGATCAGGTGGAAGCCATGACCATGGGTGATCGGATCGTAGTCATGAAATCCGGCCTGATCCATCAAATTGATACCCCGGTTAACCTATACAACTCACCGGTTGATATGTTCGTGGCCGGATTTATCGGTTCGCCGCCCATGAATTTTATTTCCGTTACACTCCGGCAGGAAGATTTTCTTATTGCCGATGAAGGCAATGTCCGCCTAAAAATACCGGCCGAACACACCGAAAAGCTTAGAGCATATATTGGTAAAAACTTGGTGATAGGAATTCGTCCGGAAAATATCCTGATGCAACCGTCAGATTCGAACCACGTAAAGATTCGTGTTAAACTCGATATTTGTGAACCAATGGGCAACGAAACCTATCTTTATCTGACAACCGGTAAGACCAATCTAGTAGCCCGCAGTAATACTGTACCTTCTGAAAAACCTGGGTCGGATATTACAGTATTTCTCAATCTGCAAGATGACCATTATTTTAATCCACAGACCGAGAAAGTAATCTGAAATAATCTCCATTTGATTACTATAAATATCCAAGACTACCTGCACTACGCTGAAATACCGTGATTATCAGAAACTTATCAGATCAGATGTTGTTCCGGAGATAACCCGTTACGGTACCGACTTGAAATAAATCTCGTTTTTTTGCCTCTGTGTTTTAAATTAAGAACGATTTGGGGTAGAAGTGACGAGGATTATTTGGGAAAAGTAAAAAATCTGACAACTAGCTGGCGGCAATTGGCAATCGCTACCTACGCGGCGCCTAAAGATAGCCGTATTTACGGGACATACGAGGTGGATGTAACTAACCTACTGAAATATATTGAAAATAGAAGGCGCGCCGGGGTGCGCATAACGATTACCCATTTTGTGGCGGCCGCTTTGGCGCGGACGCTGTATGAGGATATTCCGGATATTAACTGTTTTGTGCGGCGTGGACATGTAGTTGCGCGTCAGGACGCCAATGTCTTCGTTACTGTGAATGTTGCAGGGTCTTCCATGACCGGATTAGTATTGAAAAAGTGCCAGGAGTTATCGGCTACCGAAATCGGTCAAATTGTCCAGAAAGTTGTCGAGAAAAAGCGGAGCGGCGAGGAAGAGAGCGGGGCTTTTGCCGCCAAGAACAAGATTACTAAAATTCCCTGGCCATTCCGACGTCCGGTATTTCTGTTAGTCAAGTGGTGGATTTTCGACATGGGGCTTTCCTTTCCCTTTTTGAAAATTCCACCGGATCCATTTGGCAGTATTATGCTGACGAATATAGGCACATTTGGTCTTCATACTGGGATGGTGGCACTCTTTCCAATTGGCAAACTGCCGGCAGTTGTCACGATGGGTAAGATCGAAAAAAAACCGGTTGTGATTGATAATCAAATCGTCATTCGCGATATGTTGCCGTTAACCGGAACCTTTGATCACCGGATTGTTGGCGGTTACCAGGCCGGGATGCTGGCTAATGGAGCCGTGCGGCGCCTACAGGATCCGGAAGCCCTGGACCGCCCGAACATTTCATCCGAATAATGGAACTATTGCAAGTAAAATCCTGAATATTGAAAGAGGAAATTGAGCATACCTGAAGAAAAGACCACGATTCTGACCGCGTTGAATAAGGCCGGTAAAATCAAGGGAGCGGACTGGTTTCCTAAAGACGGAATCGTTAAGGTCATCGCCGCATTGAGAAAACGGAGCTGTGTTAAGGCCCCCAGCATATTATTACCAAACCACGAAAGCTTAGCGGGTTAGAGAACCAAGCTTTTTCTAAAACTAACCAGTAACAAGTGGAGATTTCTCATGAGTCGGTAATTTTAACTGGCTGTCAGGGTGAATAAAGATATATTACTGATTTATGTTAAACACAATACAGTAAACTAATAAGGGGATAATATGGAACTGTGGAATTTCACATTAAATTTCAAAGATTTGGTACTCGATCTTTCATTTATGAGTGTCTTCCTGATCCTGGGGACTGTTTTTCGTCGGTACGGACTATTTTTCCAGAAATATTTGGTACCCAACAACCTGATAGCCGGATTTCCGGGGCTGATTTTAGGTATGCAGGTGCTGAATATTGTTCCGATTTCCGGGGGACGGATGGGATTATACGTCTATCATTTACTGGCGCTGACGTTCGTGGCAATGGGATTGCGACAAGAAAAATCTCATTGGGGGAAAGGCCCGCTGAGTTTCGGGCTGGCAATGCTTTCCAGTTATATCGTGCAGGGAGTCATCGGTTTGCTGGTCGCGTTTGTTTTCATTTACACGACGATGCCAAGCTTATCGCCATCGATCGGATTACTTTTACCGATGGGATTCGGAATGGGTCCGGGACAAGCCTTCACGATGGGGAAAGCATGGGAAAGCTTCGGACTGGAAGGCGGCGCGGCGACCGGATTGACTATTGCGGCGATCGGCTATTTAATTGCCTACTTCGGTGGTATTATCATCATTAATCGCGGAATTAAAAACAGAGAAACGAATTTCATCAAAGGAATGGAAGGCATTACGGAAGATATGCGAACCGGTGTCATCAAACGCGGAAAACCGGCGATCGGCTCTTTCTTGACTCTTTCGCAGGAAGCGATCGAGCCGCTCGCCTTTCACGTCGGACTCATTGGTGTCGTTTATTGGCTGACATGGGTGTTGACGTCGAATCTTGTGGGATTCATGGAAGCGCACGGCGCGGCGAAATTTGTCGCAACCGTTTGGGCATTTCACTTTGTCTTAGCTTTGTTGGTTTCGATAGCTGTTCGGAAAGTGCTGGATTTAATTAAGAAGAGTTATATGATCGATACCGGTTTGATGAATCGCACCGCTGGACTTTTTGTCGATTATTTGGTTGTCGGATCGATTGCCGCTATTAGTTTGACGGTTGTTTGGAAATATTGGGCGCCGCTCTTGTTTATGTCGATCTTCGGGACAATCGCTACGTATATCTTGCTTCGCTATGTTTGTCGCCGCGCTTTCGACGATTATCACTTCGAACGTTTCGTCGGCATTTTCGGCGAAATGACCGGCACATTGAATTCGGGTCTTGTACTTGTTCGGGTGACCGATCCGGATTTCAAAACGCCTGTCGCAGAAGACTTAGTTTATTCCAGCGGAGTCGCGCTATTCCTTGGTTTGCCACTTCTGATCTTACTCAATGCGCCGATGAATTTCTTCGGTAATACCTATAGAGGTTACTGGATTACGATGGGGTTGCTTATTCTTTATATGGTTATCCTCTGGGTTTTCTGGAGACTTATCGGCTTTATCAAATTGACTAAGCCAAACCTGAAAAGAACCAAATAAAGAATCGTCTTCTGGGCGATATTGAAACAAATCATTTTCCGCTGAACATTCTTTCAACGGAAAATGATTTGTTATTTAATGATTTTTAGATTCCAAATACGATGATGCAGAGAATCACGGCCATGATCAACCCAACGGTGTCGCCGATCAGTCCGGCGGGAATTGCATGGCGGGTTTTTTTGATGCCGACCGCGCCGAAATAAACCGCGACAACATAGAATGTCGTTTCCGAACTTCCCCACATCGTCGAGGCGATTCGACCGATGAGGCTGTCCGGGCCGTGCTCTTTCATCAACTCGGTTACGATTCCCAGCGCGCCGCTTCCCGAAAGAGGTCGCATGAGGGCAACGGGCAACGTCTCGGCGGGCATTCCGATGAGATTGGTGATCGGCGAAAGAATGGCGACGAAATAGTCCATGGCGCCTGAAGCGCGAAACATACCAATTGCCACGAGTACGGCGACTAAGTACGGAATGATCCGGACAGCGGTGTTAAATCCCTCTTTGGCGCCGTCAATAAACGACTCGTAAACCTTGACTTTCTTGATATAGCCGAGAACCGGGATGACCAAGAGTAAAAACGGAATGGCGTAGTTCGAGAAACCTTTCATGATCGTGACGAACGTCGTTTCGTGAGGGATGGTTGCCGCAGTTTGTGCGACCTGTTTCAGCGTGTCGAAAATGGCGGTTGCCGTTAGCGTGTCGGTCATATTATTTTTCCTCTTTCTCGCTCGTCTCAGAAACCCGGTTCGGGTTTGATTTTCTCATTGACGGGAAGCGCTGGAGCAATTTCGCCGCCGTGACGCCCGCGATCGTCGCGCAAGTCGATGCAACGACCGTTGTACTGATAATCTCGAACGGATTTGCAGAACCGAGTTTCGCGCGAACGGCTATGACGGTCATCGGGATCAGACAAATGCTGGCGGTGTTCAGCGCCAGAAAAGTGACCATCGAGTTTGTTGCGGTGTCTTTTTCCGGATTCAGACTTTGCAGTTCGTCCATCGCTTTCAAACCCAGAGGCGTGGCGGCGTTGCCGAGACCAAGCCAATTGGCGATGATGTTCATCAGCATTGCGCCGATGGCGGGATGATCCGACGGAATGTCAGGGAATAGCCATTTGGCGACAGGACGGATCGCGCGGGAAAGAATTTTAATGATTCCGCCGTTTTCGGCAATTTTCATGATGCCCAGCCAAAAGGTCATAATGCCGATCAGCCCGAGCGCAATATCAACCGCCGATGCCGCGTAAGTCACTGCCGCATTGGTCACTTCTTCCAATCGTCCGTTGATAGCGCCGACGACAATGGAAATTACCATCAATCCTAGCCAGATATAATTCATAAGCCATTCCTCTCTTCTTGAATGATTCTCTGCAAGCCTGTCGGTGAGTGACAGCCACGGAGTTCAGTTTTTATTTCGATATGTGATAAAGCGATTTTGGAGAACAATACCGATGACCCAGCCGTTTTCCGAAGTTAGCAAGCGACCGGTGTAAGAATAGTCGCTTGAAAATTTCTCATGGAACAGCACGTCACCGCGAAACGAATAAACCAAGATTTCCGGACGGTTGTAAATCCGATCGTCGTTATTGAACGATTTCGATCCGGTAACGACGGCGAATCTGTTTTCCGGAAGAAACCTAACGTCTGTAATCATGCGATTTGCGCTGACTGATTTTTTGAGGAAATATGTTTTTTTAGTTATGATCGATATCAGTCGAAGCGAATTTTCTTCTGCGAATATAATCCAGGAACCTTTTTCGTCAATATCGCACAAGCGAAACCCAAACGGGAAAACCTCGAGAACAGTTCCTTTTTCGTCAAGCAATATCGTTTGGCGGGCGACTCCGGGCGGGGTGGTATTTTCTAACTTGAGGCTGATCAAGGAAAATTTTCCGGAGGATGAAGTGGCAAAAGACCGAACCGCTCCTGTCTGCGGTTTAAAATTCCATAATATTTCTCCGATGGGCGTGAACATAAACAGTTCGGGTGAAAGAGGTTCGAGCGGCGACCGGCTAACGAACGAGAAGAATAGGAAACGCAAACCGTCGCCGCAAAATTGTCCACGCGACTCGTTGGTGTTAATGACAGTTTCTTGCAAAAAGGTGACACTTCCGGTTTCCTTATTTTGAAAATTGAAAAATCGCAGATGATCTCCTGTGGGAAAAATGCCGGCGATCATTCGACAATTTTCCGAGAAAGCAAAAGATGGTGAACTTCGGTTCGGGATAAATGTGCCTTTGATTGGAAGAGACGCGGAATCCCGGCTGCAAATCGTTTGGAGAATGAAATCCTGTCGTTCCGTCGGATTCTTGGGTGGGTTTCCGAAAAATAAAACGCCGAGCGACCGTCCGTCTTCCGATTCAAACAGTTTTTCTGTGTCTGTCCACTTTAAAAGAATACGGTTTTTCAAATCCCGAATACAGTTCGAATAGACAAAAGCCACCGGCTCCAGCGAATCGGAATTAGTGGAGACAATAACTGAATGCAATTCTTTTTCAGAAGGGAAGATGTTTAAAAGGTTATAACTTTGCCCAGAAAGCGCCACAACAAATCCGAAGACCGGGATTAGCGCACATTTCATTTTCAGGAGTAAATTCATCTGACAGTTAATTTATTTCTAGATAGAGTGAATGTCAATGTAGTTGATGCGGAAATTCCGTGATTAGTGACGATATTTTTTGTAAACTTGCGCGGAGAATTTTTATGAACGCCGATTTGGTTACCAAACGAAACATCAAAGGCTTGACACTTGATCAATTGACGGCATTAATGTTGGAAATCGGCGAAAAGCCATTTCATGCACGGCAAATTTATCAATGGATGTATCAAAAAGGCGTCCGCGATTTTCAGGAGATGACAAATCTGTCTAATGATTTGAGAAACCTTCTTTCTGAATCGTTTTCACTGAACGCAGTAACGCTCAAGGCGAAGGAATCGTCTCGGATTGATGAAACGGTGAAATATCTGTTCGCGATGGAAGATGGATTATTCGTGGAATCGGTGTACATGGTAGAAGAAAAACGCGTAACGGTCTGTCTTTCGACGATGATTGGCTGTCCGATCGGCTGTTCTTATTGCGCGACGGCTCTGATGGGTTTTTCCCGGAATCTGACCGCCGGTGAAATCGTCGATCAACTGACGCTAATCAATTCTCTTGGGAAAAAGCCGGTCACCAATGTCGTCTTCATGGGAATGGGCGAGCCGTTTTTGAATTATGAGAACGTTATCTCCGCCGCGAATATCTTGAACAGCGAATTAGGTCCGGCAATTGCCGCTAAGAAGATTACGATATCGACCTGTGGGATCGTCCCGGCAATTTATCGGTTTGCCGACGATGGACATCGCTTCAAACTGGCGGTTTCTCTCAGTGCCGCAGACGATTCAAAGCGAAACAAACTGATTCCGATTAATCGGAAATACCCGTTGAAAGAATTAATGAAAGCGATTGAATATTACACGCGCAAGTCGAAACGCCGAGTTACATTCGAATATATTTTGATCAAAGGTTTTAACGATTCGCCGGAAGATGCACACCGGATCATTTCACTACTGGGTTCGCTTCCTTGTAAATTGAACCTGATTCCCTATAATCCCAACGAGTATATTGGATATAAACCGCCCGATGAAAGCGTTGTGGATCGTTTTATTCAGGAAGTCTATCAGTCGCCGTTTACCGTGACCGTTAGGCGCAGTAAAGGATCGGATATTTCTGCCGCCTGTGGCCAGTTGTATGTCCGGGAACAGAAATCGAACGGATAAAATTTACTTCTCCAGACCCTTTAGCGATTTTATGTAGGATACGTACGAACGGGGAAGTGACCAATAGTCCGCTTGTTCAACGATATCGTTAATACATGAAACCCGATAGATCGGAGTGCCGGTTTCATTTGGCAGGCAGATGAATGCATCGACATCTCGGTTACCTTCGATCCAAACCGGCAATTTTACTTTGGAATGTTTCCCAAACTTTCTGGTTTCTTTTTCATCCAAAAGTGCTATATCGCGCACCGAAAGACACCAAACGATTCCCCAAACCGAATGTTGGCAGTCCATGATGACGACCGGCTGGCCTTTTTCATTGAAATCCAACCGATACTCCCTTAATTCTGCCACGCCTTCGAACTCTGCCCCGGGACAAATAGATCGGATCAATTCCTCATTCATATTGTCCGCGTAAGCGAAATACAAACGGTCACGCTCCATATCACGACTCCTACCTGCATTAGACCTTTATCGCCATGTCAAATTTCACCCGAAATTTTTGCAAATATTCAGGCAAATGCAAGGTGAATGTTTAGCGAAATTGAAAAGTCTATTCTTGTTCGATGGGGAGTTCGGATGGATGTTTCCAATTTGAATAAATGTGATGACCGAAAAGATAACACAAATAACCCGATACAATTCCTGCCAGCGCGTCAATCGCATAATGGTAACTGCAATAAACGGTCGCGATAATAATTCCGACTGTCACCGGTATGGTCAGCCAAAGACTTTTTCGATTGAATTTTGCGGTGAATATCGTAATGATAACCATCGTGCTGACATGCGTGCTGGGAAAAGCGCCGCCGCCCTGTTGTCCGCTGGTCTGATAAATAAAATCCATCAATGGAATAAAAAGGGAGCCTTTTTCAAACAATTGAGAGTGGAGGTCGATAGGACCGTCAGAGGGAAAGAGCATGAAGAAAATGTAATGCAGATAAGCCATCGTTGCAATCGTGAAAAACATTTCAAAAATCAGCGGATTTCGCCTAAGCATCATCATCAATCCGGACGCGAACAACATGAAATAGTAGGAAAAATAAAAAGCGTGCATTATTTCATTGAGAAGCGAACTGTTCGCTAAAGGTGCCAATTTGGTGTTGAGCGCAACGCTGAATACCGCCTTGTCCCATTTTTGCAACAACGGATCGAACGTTTGCGAAAACACAAGATTATCAAACACAGTGCTTTGGGTATAAAAAAGCGCCAGCGTCAGGATTGGTATCCAGACGTGAATCCAGTAAATCTGAGATTGATAATCGCGCCGCTCAAAATAGATGCAAACGGATAAAATCACCAAAACACCGAAATCAAGAGTTAAAAAAGATGCCCCTTCTCCGCTCCGACTACCGAAAAAGAGAGCGATCAGTGTGAGGTAAGCGCCATAAATAAGGACAAGATAATCGGTCGGGAAAATTCGGGCTCTAACATGCTCGAAAAAAGATGCTTTATCGTCTATTTCTAAATCCATTTGTTCTCTTTGTACCACGCGATGCTTTTTTCGAGACCGTCGCGCAATCCAACTTCGGGTTTGAAATTCAGAAGCCGCCTGGCTTTTTCGGATGTACAGACCCAGTATTCCTGAGTCATCTCCCGGTATTTATCCGAATTAAAAATGCTGAGTTTTCCGACGATCCGCGAAAAAAAGCTGGAAATGACGGACATTAACCACACGATCGATTTGGGAAAATAAAGAGTGATCGTCCATTCGCCGAGGATTTTAGCGGAAGTTTCAATTACCTCGCTTTGTGAATACCCTTCGTCATTAGAGTCGGCGGCATAAAATATTTCTCCCGAAGCGAGCGGATTGTTCATCAAAAGAATCAGGAGACGAACCAGATCGTCCACATAAATCATACTGAAATAATTTTTCCTCAGTCCAATTCGTGGGCTGATGTGTTTTTGCGCCAGTTCATAAAACCACAATGTTTCGCGATCGCCCGGGCCGTAAACGATCGCTGGACGGATGATCGTGACGTGAATATTCTCTTTTTGTTTTAATACTGCGATCTCAGCGGCTAATTTGCTATTGCCGTATGCCGAGACCGGGAACACCGGTTCGTCTTCATGTTTGGGCTTGAGTGCGTCAGATGCGCCACCGGCGGACAATGAACTGATATAGATCAGCCGAACGTCTTTCTTTCCGTAGTCCAAAATGGCGTTTAACAGATTTTCAGTTCCGTAAAAATTGATCTGGAGAAATTCAAACGCGTTTTGTGCTTTGACGGCGCCGGCCAGATGAAAAATGATATCAATGTCATCAACGGCTTTATTCAGCGAATCCTTATCCTGAAGATCGCCAATAACCCATTCCACTTTATCGGCAAATTCTTCCGGGCGGACACTTTCGTTCCGCGCCATACAGCGAATATTTTGGTTTTCAGCCAGAAGCCGATTAACGAGGTGTTTTCCAATAAAACCGGTCGCGCCGGTGACAAGACATTTCATTTTTTCCTCAAACTAAGATAAAAAAACCGGCAGAATTTAAAGTATTTATCAAACAATTCACGGAAATAATCCGGGCGACTCTCTCAAGCGATCGGCTTTTCATAAAGACGATAAGTTTTGTCGATTTTTGTGCCGTAGATTTTTTCCAGAGCGCGGCGCATCGGCGCATTATTTTCCAGAATCCACGACATCTCGCCACAATTAAATCCGTGTTTCAAGCCATTATGAAATGTCTTGTAATAAAACAGGATGTCGATTCCTTTGTGACGGTGTTCCTTCATAACGCCCATAATGATAACGCGCGCCTTGTTGATCCGGCGGCTGTGCCAAAGCAATTTAAAAATTCCGAATGGGAAAAGCCGTCCATTCAGATGAATCAGCGCTTGATTGATATCGGGAATTGTGAGCGATACACCAACCGGTTCGCCCTTGATCTCGGCGATAAAAACCATATCAGGCACGACGATCTGTTTGAGAGAATTTTTCAGATGTTCGACTTCTTTGTCGGTAAACGGAACCGCGCTCCAATTTTCAGACCAAGCGGCGTTATAGACTTTTTTAATTTTTTCGACTTCTTCGTCCAGTTTTTTCATATCGATATTCCGAACGGTAAAGTCAGCATTTTTTCGAATATCCGCGACGGCGGTCACCAATCTCTCTGGTATCTTTTCGGCACCTTCAATTGCATAGGCGTACATATCGATGACTTTTTTAAATCCCGCCGCTTCGATCAATTTTGGATAATAAGGCGGATTGTAGGTCATCATCAAAACCGGCGGCTTGTCATAGGCGTCCATCAGCAATCCGCACTCTTCGTTCTGCGAATAATTTTCCGGTCCGCGAATGCGTTTCAAACCATGATATTTCAGCCAATCTTCTGCCGCCGCAAAAAGCGCATTGGCGACGCTTTGATCGTCAATGGATTCGAAAAATCCGAAAAATCCGGTATCGTCGTGGTATATTTTCAAATGATTGTTGTTTCGGATAGCCGCGATACGACCGACAATGCGCCGGGTTTGATACGCCAGAAAGAATTCCGCTTCCGAATGCTCGAAGAAAGGGAATTTTGTTCGATCAAACATTGCTTTCTGTTCGGAAATCAACGGTGGAACCCATGAGGCATTTCCGCGATAAATTTTCCACGGGAATCGGATGAACCGTTGCATTTCTCTCTTCGACCTTACCGGAATGATACGTGTTTCCATTCAACCTCCATTTTGAAGAAATTTATAAAAATCAGTCGAAAACCGATAAGAATTTTTTATCGGTGCTGATTGACAATAATTTTCAGTTTGGGCGTCTATCAGAATAAATTTAAATTTCGCCGCGTTGAATTGGAAATTGAATTTGGAGTAATATTATGCAGATCGGAATTGCTGGACTTCCGTATTCCGGGAAGAGCGCGCTCTTTTCCACATTGCTTTGCCATAAATCGGCGGACGATTCTTTCAAGGGGAAAATCGAATCAGAGCGCGGCGTCGTCAAAGTTCCCGATGAACGGTTGGAGCGATTAGCGGCAGTGTTCAATCCGAAAAGTAAGGTCAATTCGACCGTCGAATACCTGAAAGTCCCCGGTCTGGAAAGCGATCAAAAGAGTTCTCACGGATTGCCGCCGCAGTTTCTGGCAAACATGAAAACTGTCGATGCTATTTTACTTGTCGTTCGCTCGTTTGAGAATGAAATGTTTCCACACCCGTTCAACCGCATCGATCCCAAATCTGACATCGCGTTTGCAAATTCGGAGTTTCTTTTAGCGGATTTGACGATTATCGAAACGCGTGTCGAGCGGCTTGAGAAGCAACTCCGGAAAATTCAAAACGAGGCGGATAAAAAAGAACTCGACCTGTTGATCAAATGTCGTTCGTGGCTTGAATCGGAAAAGCCGCTGAGGGAATTTGTCGTCAATCCTGAAGAGGAAAAAATCCTGCGCGGATTCCAGTTTTTAACCGCAAAACCAATTCTCTACGTAATCAATATCGGTGAAAGTCAGATTCCTGAGACAGAATTGATCATTCATCAATTTGACGATTTGAAATCAGAAAACGCGACCGTCACAGCGCTATGTGCGTCGATTGAAAAGGAAATCGCCGAACTTGAACCGGAAGATCAGGCGGCTTTTTTGAAGGATATGGGCATTCGGGAACCAGCGCTGTTCAATTTAATTTATCGTTCTTACGAATTGCTGGGATTGATCTCATTTTTCACCGTCGGTGAGGACGAGTGTCGGGCGTGGACGATTCGGCGCGGATCAAACGCGCAGAAAGCCGCGGGCGCGATTCATACCGACCTCGAACGCGGATTCATCCGGGCGGAAGTCGTCGCCTATGAAGATATGATCGCCAACGGCAATTATGCCGCCTGCCGCGCCAAAGGATTGGTTCGCCTCGAAGGGAAAGAGTATGTTGTGAAAGACGGCGACATTCTGGAAATTCGGTTTAATATCTGATTTCATTTTTGCACTCGTTCTCCAATTGAACCAAAACGAGAGAATCATCAGGAAGATGATGATCAGCGAGACGACAACCTTTTTCTTACCGTTTAGAGTCAAATTTTCAGCCTTTCCGATTCAATGCAACAGAGTTTAACACCGAGAGGAGAAAAAGATTGTGCGCGGTTCCACTTTCGAGATTCTGATTGTCCGCCGCTTGCCTGCGGTCACATCTTTTATTGTTTCTGTCGATAAACCCGCTTATTTTAGGACATGAAAATCCTGATAATTCACGGAACCAACCTGCCGCTGATCGGAAAAATCTCGGCGAAGAACGGCACGCGGTTGACGCTTGATAAAATCAATACCGGATTACGCCGAAAAGCAAAAGAACTTGGCGTCGAGATCAAAATCTTTCAATTCGCCGACGAAGCGCGAATCGTAAAAACCATTAGCCGATCCCGAAATGAAATCCAGGGCGTTCTGGTCGATCCGTGCGCGCTGGCGCGAACCTGTTTTTTACTTCGGGAATTGCTGGCGATCGTCCGAATTCCGACCGTTGAAATTTGTCCGGAAGAGATGCCATATTCACGCGAGAGTTTCGATAATTCGGTTTTGAAAGATGCCGTTCAGGCAAGATTGATCGGTCCGGCGATTTCGGTTTATTCCGAGGGATTGGAAACATTATTCCGGATCATCGGTTCCCAGCATTAAACGCATCGTCAAAAGGAGGCAAAACATGAATAAGTCGTCTGCATTTTTTCTTCTTGTCTTTTTATTCGTTTTTCCGGCGGTTTTAACGCCTTTTACTGGCGAAGTTGTTACATCATTTGCAACGCCTGCCGGTTGCCCTACCGGCCTGGAATTCGACGGGAAAAATCTCTGGTTGGCGGATCGTAAAACCGATACGCTGTATTGTATCAATCCCGATCATGGAAAAGTCATTCAGAAAATCGCCTCACCCGGCTACTGGCCGATGGGTCTGGCGTGGGATGGCAAGGCGCTCTGGTGTTCGGATAATCACGACGGAAAAATCTATCAGATCAGTCCCAAAGACGGAACGATTCATCGAACCGTCGATGCGCCGGGAGGCTCTCCGCGTGACATTGCTTGGGATGGGAAATATCTCTGGTGTGTTGACGATGGCTTGGACGAAATCATCCAATTCGATCCCGAAGACGGCACGACGATCAAGTCGTTGAAATCTCCAGCGGGAGAACCGCGCGGACTGGCTTTCGATGGGAAATATTTATGGGTCTCCGATCGAGTCAAAGACGAAATTTATATGGTCGATCCGGCAAGCGGTTCGGTTGTACTCATCGCCGACGCGCCCGGCCCATACACAAAAGGACTTGCGTTCGACGGCAAGTGGCTTTGGGCTGTGGATTACCAGAACGATAAAATCTACAAGTTAAAAATCCGTGACGGTGAGAAGTTCAAATTAGCGGATGCCCGCAAGGCAAAAGTCACTTTTACGCATCAGGTCAGAAATTTCGGTCCGGGAAATATAAGATCGCTCGACGTTCACATTGCGATTCCCGAAAAACGCGATAATCAGACGCTGAATACAGAGTTGATGTTCAATCTGAAGCCGATGGACTTTGTCACCGATCGCTGGGGACAAAAAACGGCGCATTTCGTTTATAAAAACATCAAGCCGGGAAAACCGATTGAAACCGTGATGACCGCTGATGCGACTGTTTACAAAATCCGTTATTTTCTGTATCCTGAACTTGCCGGAAGTCTCGATGAAATCCCGTCGGATATTTCCGAAAAATATCTCGAAAATAACGAAAAATATCAGTTCGATCATCCGACTATCCAAAACGCCGCTCGAGAAGCAGTCGGTGAAGAGAAGAACACTTACTGGATTGCGCGCCGGATTTTCGACTACATCAACCAAAAAATGTTTTACGAGCGCGTCGGTGGATGGAATACGGCACCGACCGTTTTGGCGCGCGGGAACGGTTCCTGTTCGGAATATACGTTTGTTTACATTGCGATGTGCCGGGCGGCGGGACTTCCGGCGCGGTATGTTGGCTCAGCCGTCGTGCGAGGCGATGATGCCAGCATGGACGACGTTTTCCATCGGTGGGCTGAAGTGTATTTCCCCGGATATGGCTGGATTCCGGTTGATCCGAGCGGTGGCGACAATGAACTTCCACGAGATCAGGCGGTATATTTCGGCGCGCTGGCGAACCGGTTTTTGATCACGACGCAGAGCGGCGGCGGCTCTGAAACGATGGGCTGGACATACAATTCAAACGAGTTTTGGTCAACTGAACCGCAGACGAAGGTCGTCATCGAAACCATCGCAGAATGGGAGCCGGAAAAGTAGAGAATCGCAGACGGTTTTCAATAACAGAAATATTAACAACGCCTGAACAGCCGGTTTTGGCTATTCAGGCGAACGATAATGAGCGCCGGAAAAAAGTAAGGAGAGCCATTTTTTAATTCAATAACGCATCAGAAAACAAGAGATAAAATCAGGCTTTGACAACCCAGACTTTGACGGTGGCGGTAACTTCCGGATGAAGTTTTACCGGCACATCAAAAACGCCCAATGTTTTAATTGGTTCTTCGAGTAGAATTTGCCGTTTGTCGATTTCGTAACCTTTTTCCTGAAGTTGCTCAGCGATGGACTGCGAAGTGACGGCTCCGAAGAGGCGGTCTTCTTCGCCAACCTGAACGGGAATCGTCAGAGAAAGCGCCTTGAGTTTGTCGGCGAGTTCGTTGACTTTTTTCATTTCACGCTTCTTGGCGGAATCTTTTAAGCGATTGATCTCTTGAAAACGTTTGATATTGACCGGGCTTGCCTTCAGAGCAAATCCTCGTGGAATGAGGTAATTGCGGGCGTAGCCGTCTTTAACGTCACACAGACTACCGGTTTTTCCCAATGTTTCTATATCCTGAAGTAAAATAATACGCATGTAAATCTCCTGTGGGTCGAAGTTTATTTAAACGACTGGGTAACATCGAATGTGTAGGGCAAAAGCGCGATGTTGCGGGCGCGTTTGATCGCCTTCGTCAATTCTCTCTGATGTTTTGCGCAGGTGCCGGTGATGCGGCTGGGAATTATTTTTCCCTGTTCGGTGACGAACCGTCTCAGCATCCGGTAATTTTTATAATCAATTTTTTCCTGAGGATTTTCGCAAAATTTGCAGATTTTTCTTTTGCTGATTAATGTCATAAGTTTCCCTTTCTATTCTATATTTTTATCGCTGACAGCATTGTTCGGATAAGTATCGGGTTAAATTATCTCTTCGGCTGGTTTTAGTGCAATCTCGGATTCCGGTTTCGGAGCCGGCTTTTCTTCCAACTGAACCGTTATGCAGGATAAAATCCCAGCGGTCAAACCCATCCACGCCTCGATCTCATTATTCAGTTTGGAATTTTCTGTCTCGTACTGAACGAGGATATAATTGCCGTAGCGATGTTTTTCAATCGGATAGGCCAGTCTTCTTTTTCCCCAATCTTCCAGATAGAGGACGATGCCGTTTAAGCGGGTGATCTCGGCATTGACGGCTTCGACAATCTGGCTCAGTTTGTCATGCTCATAATTCGGATTGACGATGAATAAATTTTCGTAGTACCTCACTCGTTGAACTCCTTATGTTTAGTTTGGTTATACTTGTTCATGATCCAGTAAATATCATGTTCTGCGTAATCGTTGATCGCGTTGACACTTGTTTCGATTACGTCGTTTACTGATGGCAATTCTTCTTTCTTGAAATTCGTCAGGACGAAATCTTCGGAAGCGAGATTTCCCTGCGGTCCGATTCCGAGTCTGAGCCGTGGAAATTCATCTGTGCCGATCTGATCGATGATAGACTTTATTCCGCGATGACCGCCGGCAGAACCGTTCGTGCGGATGCGTAAAGCGCCCAATGGCAAGTCGATATCGTCATAGACGACAAAAATCTGCGCCGGTTCCGCATCGAAGTATTTCAGCATTTGCTTCACGGCGACTCCGGATGCATTCATGTATGTCATTGGTTTGCACAGCCGAAATGACGTTGATGAAGAGGCGGGATAAACAGAAGATTTCCGAGTATCAGCGAAAACAAAAGAACTCTTGGCTGGAGTGAATTGAATTTGATGTTGATCTGCCAACCGGTCGACAACCATAAATCCGAAATTGTGTCGGTTTCTCGTGTACTTCATGCCGGGATTTCCCAAACCAACGATGATTTTGGGTTGTGTCGTTTGAGTGTCTTCATGCTGACGTTTTTTAAAGAAGAACAATGCATTATTCTTTCTTTTTCTTAGTCTTCTCTTCTTTTTCTTCTTCTTTTTCTTCGCCTTCGGCCGTTTCTTCAACTTCAGCTGGTTTTTCTTCTTCAGCCACGCCAGAGGGTTTCACGACGGAAACGATCGATGCGGAAATAACGTTTTGTATTTCTGCGTTGGGGATTTGAATGTCTTTGACGCCGATTGAATCCCCGAGATTCAAAGCGCTTACGTCAATTGTAACGCCATCCGGAATTTCTGCGGCTTTGCATTTGACTTCAAGTTCCCAAAGATGCTGGGCTAAAATGCCGCCGAATGTTTTTACGCCGATGGCAATCCCAACCAATTTGATCGGAATGGAGACAACGATCTTTTCTTCGAGATTGACGCCCATAAAGTCGGCGTGGATGATCATCTCGCTGATTGGATTGTGCTGAAGATTTCTAACAATGCACGGGTAGGATTTTCTGCCGATCTGCAGATTGATGATGTGCGCTCCGGAATGGAGAGCCGCATTCAAATCTTTCACGTCGATACAGAGCGGAATCGGATTTTCTACGTGATAATAGTACACCGACGGAATTTTTCCGTCGCGACGCAATTTCTTGGTGTCGCGTTTCGTCAGTGCGGTTCTGGCTTCTGCTGATAACTTGTACTCAAGCATTCATATACTCCTTATGATTAAAATTCAAACAGTGAACTGATGGATTCTTCGTTATGGATTCGTTTGATGGCTTCCGCAAACATCGGCGCGGCAGTTAGAATCTCCAGTTTCTCAAATTGTCTTTCTGGTGGGATGGCAATAGAATTTGTGACGATAACTTTATCGATCGGCGATTCTATGATCAGCCGGACGCAATTGCCGGAAAAAAGTCCATGCGTGGCGACGACGATGATAGATTCAGCGCCGTTATTTTTAAGCAAACGCGCGGCCTGCGAAATAGTGCCGCCGGTGTCGATCATATCGTCGATAATGAGCGCATTTCTTATTTGAGATTCGCCGATGATATTCATTATCTCCGCTTTATTCGGACTGGGACGACGTTTGTCAATGATGATGAGCGGAGCTCCTAGGATTTTTGCGTAAGAACGCGCGAACTTGATACCGCCGACATCCGGAGCAATGATAGAAAAATCGCCCGACTTTACTATTTCTTTGATCTTATCAGCAAAAATCGACTTCGCATACAGATGGTCGAACGGAATGTTGACGAATCCCTGAATCTGCGTCGAATGTAAATCCATCGCCACGATGCGATTAGCGCCAGCAGAGACGATGGTGTCCAAGATCAAGCGGGATGAAATGGGAACGCGCGGCTGGTCTTTTCTATCCTGACGCGCATAGCCGTAATAGGGAATGACCGCCGTGATGCGTCGGGCAGAAGCGCGCCGGGCGGCGTCGATGATCAATAAAAGCTCAAGCAAATTGTCTGCCGGTGGATTCGTGGACTGTACGATGAAGACGTCTTCGCCGCGGATGTTCTCTTCAAAGCGAAGTCGGATTTCTCCGTCGCTGAAATTGGAAATGGAAATCTGTCCGGGCGTCGTTTTGAGAAATGTGTTGATCTCGGACGTTAGCGCCGGGTTTGATCTGCCGGAAAAGATTCTTGCATTAAATTTCATAGTTATCGCTTCTACTTAAAATGGTTCAAAAACCTGCTCGGGGACCAGGATTCGAACCTAGATTCACGGCTCCAAAGGCCGCTGTCCTGCCGTTGGACGATCCCCGAATGTCTCATGGCGTTTTTCTGTTAAAATTTGGGAAGAGTTAGAAAGGTTGGATAATTCTGGAAGCGTTTCTGCGCCGTCGCGGCTTCCGTTTCGTTGCGAAAAATTCCAAACACAGTCGAGCCGCTTCCCGACAGACCGGCGTATAAAACTGGTTCGCGCTTCATTTCCTCGCGTATCGCGCCGATCTCTGGATATGATGGAAAAACTACCGATTCAAATTGATTTTCAAACAGCGTCCAAAAAACTCTCTTTTCATCAAAAAGAGAATCAAATTTATATTCCTTTTTGCAATTAACCAAGTCGAATTCTCTGTATGCCCAAGCAGTTGAGATGGAAATCGGCGGACAAACGAGTAAGATGACAAATGATTCCGGCAGTTTCACCGGTGTCAAAATCTCTCCGACACCGTTGGCGATCTGCGCCTTTCCGCGTAGATAGAATGGAACATCGCTTCCCAGACCGACGGCGATCTGTACGAGTGTCGAATCCGGCAGATTCGCCTCCCAATTTTGATTGAGAAATTTAAGAACCGTCGCCGCGTTAGAACTTCCGCCGCCGAGTCCCGCTCCTGTTGGAATATTTTTAATGAGATGTATATGCCATTCACTGCTGACTTTTGCGACAGGGCGCATCGCCTCGTAGGCTTTAAAACAAAGATTGGTCGAATCTGTCGGCAGTTTCGGATCAGAACAGGTTAGTTGAAATTGGTCGGTAGGGCTAAAATGTAATTCGTCGTGCAGATCGATTTCCTGGAAAAGCGAACTGATCGTATGGTAGCCGTTCGGCAATACGCCGGTGATCCGCAAGGTCAGATTGACTTTGGCGTTGGATTTAATTACGATCGATTTGTCGTTTAGCATATTCGAGAGCTGATTGCAAACGGCGGACGCAAATTTCACGGCTGAGGATATGGGTAATGACGTGAATTTCCGGGCCGTGAGTTTCGCCGGTCAGCGCCGCGCGAATTGTCATCCAGAGCGGTTTTCCCTTGATGCCGGTCGTTTTCTGGACGGTTTTAGTTGCCGCGACGAAGGAATCAGCGTCGAAATTCTGAATCACTTCTATTTGAGAAATGAGAGATTGGAGAATTGTTACCGCTTCCGGCTTGGCAAGATATTCCTGAATATCAGGGAAGTCGTAATTTAGAGGATCGGTGAAGAATAACCGCGTCTTCTCTGGTATTTCTGAAAATGTCGTCAAACTTTCCTGAATTGCCTTTAAAATAGAAATCGTTTGGTTATCGTCCCAGCCGTTTCGGTCAGGTAAAAAGTCGAATGATAACTGAAATAGTTTTTCGGGCGACAATTTTCGGATATAATGTCCGTTCATCCAGTCAAGTTTTTCCACGTTGAAAATGGCGCCGCTCTTTCCGATTCTTTCCAGCGAAAACTCGCGGATTAGTTCGTCCATCGAAAAGATTTCCTGATCGGTGCCGGGGTTCCAGCCGAGCAGAGCCAGAAAATTGATCAGCGCTTCGGGCAAGTAACCTTTTCTTCGATAATCTTCAGCGGCGACGTCGCCCTGACGCTTCGACAATTTGCTTTTATTGGGATTTAATAACAACGAAAGATGCGCGAACTGCGGCGAATCCCAGCCGAAATAATTGTAAAGCAATTGGTGTTTCGGCGTGCTGGGCAACCACTCTTCGCCACGAATAACGTGCGATATTTGCATCAGGTGGTCATCCACGACGTTTGCTAAATGATATGTCGGGAAACCGTCCGATTTCATCAACACCTGATCGTCCAACTGATCGGCGGGAAATGACACGTCGCCGCGAATCAGATCGTGGACTTCGACGATTCCGGTTTCCGGCGTTTTCATACGAATTACATACGGTTCGTTGTTTGCAAGACGCTGACGGACTTCAGAATCTGAAAGGTTGCGGCAATGATTGTCATAGCGAGGCTGTTTGTGTTCGGCGATTTGCTGTTTGCGTAGGGCATCCAAGCGAGCGGTCGAACAGAAACAGTGATAGGCATGACCTTTTTCGATCAGCGATTGAACGTGTTGGCGATAAAATTCCAGACGCTGAGATTGAATGTATGGACCTAAATCGCCGCCGAACTCCGGTCCTTCGTCCGGAATCACCTTTGCCCATTTAAGAGTCTCGATGAGGTTTTCGACAGCGCCCGGAACTCGTCGGTTTTGGTCAGTATCTTCAATTCTCAGGATAAACCGACCCGCTTGGCTTTTGGCGAAAAGATAATTGTACAGAGCTGTCCGTAAGCCACCGACATGGAGAAAACCGGTCGGACTGGGTGCGAATCGGGTTCTAATCAATTTCTGTGGTCTCCTTTGAATTTTTTTTCTTTCTTATTCGATAAACGATGAATAGTATGAGTAGAATAATCAGCGCAATGTTGAGAATCGTGCTATATTCCCGCAAGAACACCTTGATTTCTTCCCAATTATCGCCGAGTATAATCGCGAGTCCATATATAAGCCCGTTCCAGATAAGGATTCCGCACAATGTTAACAGAATCGCTTTGACAAGACGAATTTTGGTAAAACCGGCGATCATAGCAATCATAAGCCGGGTGCCCGGAATGAGTCGGCTTATTATCAGCACCCAATTTCCAAATTTGTGAAAGTAATGATCGGTTCTTTTAATGCGCCTGGATGGGAAAAAAGAAAATTGTCGTCGTTCAAAAAAGTCTCTTCCCCAATGATGACTGATAAGATAAATGACGATAAAACCGCTGATGCTGCCAGTGACAGTAATGAGATAAGCCGCGAGCGGATTTAGCGCGTTATTTCCGGCAAGATAGGCGGAAAAGATCAAAATCGCGTCGCCAGGCAGAATCGGAAGCGTGTTTTCCATAAAAATTAAAATAAAAAGAATGAGGTAAGTGTACCAGAAAGATTGGTTTGCGATGAATTGAAGGACGTTTTCCATTATAGATAAATCAATGCGGTTGCTAACGCCGCGATTCCTTCTTCTCTGCCGGTGAACCCCATTTTCTCGGTAGTCGTTGCTTTAATCGAGACGTTTTCTTCGGGAATTTCGAGAACGGCGGCGAGAGTATTCCGCATTTCGTGGACGTATGGCCGGATTTTAGGCTGTTCGGCGATGATCGTTGCATCGATATTGCCAATCTGTATCTGGTGTGTTTTTAACAGTAAAACCACATTTTGAAGCAGTGAAATGCTGGAGATGTTTTTGTAGGCGGCGTCCGAATCGGGGAAGTGAGTCCCGATGTCGTCGAATCCGGCGGCTCCAAGCAACGCGTCGATGATTGCGTGAACGAGAACATCAGCATCCGAATGACCTTTTAAGCCGCGGTCGTAAGGAATCGTCAATCCGCCGAGAACCAAGGGTCGACCTTCAACAAAAGGATGCGCATCGAATCCGCTCCCAATTTTAAATTTCATACCGTTCATATTGACCGCCATTCAAGGATGGATTTTGCGATATTTAAGTCGTATTGGCAAGTGATTTTTATGTTTTCTGGATGTCCGTTCAAAACGGAAATTTTTCCGCCAATTTTCTCGACAAGCGAGGCTTCATCTGTGCCGGTAAATCCGTTAGCAAAAGCGGTTTCAAATGCGCGCAAAAGGATCGATTTTCGGAAAGTTTGCGGTGTTTGCGCCTGCCAGATATTTGAACGGTCGATTGTCCGAATGATCGTAGCGTCTTTGACTTCCTTTAATGTATCGACGGTAGGAATCGCCAAAATCGAACCGTCAAAAGAATCGCACATCAGAATGGTTTCGTTAATTTCTTTGAGAGTGACAAAGGGTCGGACGCCATCATGGACGATGATGATTTCTACGGATTCTGAAGTAGCGGAAATCCCATTATAGACGGAATCTTGGCGTCTTTCTCCACCTGGAACGATACGAATCGGTTTGTCAGACTTGTCCGGCAGACAGTTTTTCACCTCCTGACGATTCAGCCAGTCTGGGTGTACGACGACGATGATTTCATTTACAAATGTCGCGGTAAGAAACGGTTGTAATGTATGAAAGAGAACCGGACGGTCGTTCAGCAGCAGAAATTGCTTGGGAAGCGATGCGTTCATTCGCGCACCGGTCCCGGCGGCAACGATAACGGCGGCGGCTGATCGATTGGTGCTCAATGTTTAGATTAGATGATAATCATGGCGTCGCCATAACTAAAGAAGCGGTATTTTTTCTTCACGGCTTCTTTATAGGCTTTCATGATGAGTGGATGATTGGCAAATGCGCATACCAGCATGAGTAATGTTGACTTAGGTTGGTGGAAGTTGCTGATTAACACATCAATCATTTTAAAATCGTATGGCGGATGGATGAACTTATCCGTCCAGCCGCGTCGAGGACTGATTTGAAAGCCGGAGACGGTTACGGTTTCCAATGTCCTGGCAACTGAAGTGCCGACGCCAATGATTCGTTTGCCTTTGGCTTTTGCCTCGTTAATGGCAATTGCGGTTTCGGCGGAAACCTCAAAATATTCAGAATCCATTCGGTGGCGAGTCAGGTCTTCGACAGTAACGGGTCGAAAAGTTCCCAACCCAATGTGGAGAACGATTGGATAAATTTTCACGCCTTTGTCGCGGATTTTTTGTAGCAATGCTTCGGTAAAATGCAGACCGGCGGTTGGCGCCGCGACGGCTCCGCGTCTCTTGGCGTACACGGTTTGGTATTTGATCTTGTCTTCGTCAGTTGGTTCACGGTCGATATAAGGCGGAAGTGGCGATTGCCCGATTTCATCGATCAGTTTGTAAAGCGTTTCCTGCGGAATTCCGTTAAAACGAACGACTCGCCCGCCGGAAACTGTATTATCGATCACGTCGCATTGTACGCCGTCGGCAATGGTTAGCTTGTTTCCGATTCGGACTTTGCGCGCCGGCTTAACCATCACTTCCCAGAGAGAATTTTCAAGTTCGCGTAGTAGAAAGACTTCGACTTTAGCGTCACTGCGATCTTTAACCGCCCAAAGACGGGCAGGATATACACGGGTTTCGTTGACAACCAACAGATCCCCGGGATTAAAATAATCGACGATATCGTAAAAATGTTTGTGTGTTATCGATTCATCTTTGCGGTTGATGACCATCAGTTTCGAGTGGTCGCGCTCCTTGATTGGGAAGTTCGCTATCAATTCCTTTGGGAAAGAATAGTCGAAATTGGATAGTCTCATAGGTTTTCTCCTTTATTCAAATAAAGTTGCTTGTTGTTCGGTTTTGCTAACGCCGAAATATTTGTGCGTTTCTGGAGTCGCTTGCCTTCCACGAGATGTGCGGTGTAAAAGCCCTTTTTGGATCAGGAACGGCTCATAGACATCCTCGATTGTTTCAGCCTCTTCGCCGACTGCAACCGCCAGGCTGTTGAGTCCGACAGGCCCGCCGGAAAATTTATATAGGATTGTTGACAGAATCATTCGGTCCATGTTGTCTAATCCGTATGAGTCAATTTCCAGCATTTTTAGTGATTCCGAAGCCACATTTCGGGTAATCTTTCCATTAGCTTTAATCTGTGCATAATCGCGGGTACGGCGCAAAATACGATTGGCGATTCTGGGCGTTCCACGTGAACGGTGCGCGATCTCTTCCGCTCCTTCGGAATCGATCTCAATATTGAGGATATCCGCCGTCCGCCTGACGATCTGGTACAGATCTCCGGGTTCGTAATAGTCCATCCGCAAGACAACGCCGAATCGATCGCGAAGCGGCGAGGTCAGATGCCCCAGCCGCGTTGTTGCGCCGATCATCGTAAAACCGTCCAAATTCAGCTGAATACTCCGCGCGTTCGGTCCTTTATCGATGACGATGTCGATGGTGAAATCTTCCATCGCAGAATAGAGATATTCTTCGACGACGCTGTTGAGCCGATGAATTTCATCGATAAAAAATACGTCCCGGAACGAAAGATTGGTTAGCATTCCGGCTAGGTCGCCCGCTTTTTCGATTACGGGACCGGAAGAGGTCTTGATATTAACATCGAGTTCTTTGGCGACGATGTGGGCGAGTGTGGTTTTGCCTAAACCGGGTGGTCCAAATAGGAGAACATGATCGAGCGGCTCGCCGCGTTTCTTTGCGGCGGTGATGTATAATTTGAGGTTTTCAACGACAGACGTTTGACCGATAAAGTCGGAAAATGCAGACGGTCGTATCTTTTTCTCGGCTTCGAGTTCATCCGTCAATTTCTTTGGATCGGTGACTTCAGACCGCAACGAATCCTCCGTCTTTAGGACAAACCGATCTCATGCGATGAAAAACAATCATCGCAAAGACGATGGAAAGGCAATTGTTGTAGATATTTGTTGTCAAGAAATATTTTGATTGAAAGTTCAATATTCTAAACTCACCCTAGAACAAAACGCGCCGGAATTTAACACAAACTTTCCTCTAAGTCAATGAAAATCTGCTGGTTATCTTGACTGTCTTTAGTTTTATTAAGGCAATATGCGCGCGTATGAGTTGCCGGGTGGATCAAATCTTGATAATCTGAGATCGGTCTTTTCCAACAGAAACGTGAGAGATTTTCGTTTCGAGTAATTCGGAGATAGTTTCTAAATATACTTTAGCATTGTTCGGCAAAATTTCGTATCGGTTGCATTGAGTAATGTCGGTTTTCCAACCTTTTAGGGTTATGAAGTGGGGGATGGCATCCAAAAGATCAATTTCAGGGATTGAGCCATTTTCATAGCCGGTGCATATTTTGATTTCGTCCAGTTCGTCGAGCACATCGAGTTTGGTTATGGCAATAGATGAAAAACCGTTAATCCGGCAAGAGTATTTTCCAACGGCGGCATCAAACCAACCGCACCGGCGTTTGCGCCGTGTCGTTGCGCCGATTTCACCGCCACGTTGCTGGAGAAAATCGCCGGTTGCATCGAAGAGTTCTGTTGGAAAAGGACCGGCGCCGACGCGGGTGGTGTAGGCTTTGAAAATGCCGATAATCTTGTCGATATGACGTGGACTAATACCGAGTCCGGTGCAAATGCCGCCTGCGGTTGTGCTGGAAGAAGTAACGAACGGATAACTGCCGAAATCGACGTCCAGCATGGTTCCTTGCGCTCCTTCAACGAGAATCCGTTTGTTTTCATGAATATACCGATCCAGCAAGGAAATAGTGTCTTCGGAATATTGGGCAATGCGTTCAGCGGCGGTGAAAAACTCGGGTAATTGCGATTCCAGTTCCGGAAGGATTTCTTTCGTAACAACACCTGCTTGCCCAGCGCGGAAGATTTTTTCCGCCATGTTCATCTTGAGATGTGAGATATCTTTCAGGTCTTTGATCTGTATTCCCGTACGGTTGATTTTATCGGAATAACAGGGTCCGATGCCGCGTTTGGTCGTGCCGATGGCTTTTTTCCCCAAAGATAATTCCGAGTATGCGTCGTATGCTTTGTGTAAAGGTGTGACGACATGCGCCAGTAAGGAGATGTGAATACGGTTTTGGGTCTCAATTCCGCGTCGTTGAAGGTGATCGATTTCGTTTGATAGCCCAATTGGGTCGATAACCATGCCGTTTCCGAGAATGCACTCGGATTTTGGGTGAAGAATTCCGCTGGGGACCTGATGCAAAATCGTTTCCTCGTTTCCGACGAGGATCGTGTGTCCCGCGTTGGCGCCGCCTTGATAACGAGCAACGACTTCCGAGGATTTACACAGTGCGTCAACAATCTTGCCTTTTCCCTCATCGCCCCATTGACCGCCGATTACTGCCGTTACTGACATGATATTTCCCTAAAATATAAAATGCTCCCGGATGGGAGCACTTTATGATTACGGTTAGAAATGATCATTTCTTGGTGGGTTTGAATTTACGCGCCCAGAAAACGACGACGGGTCCGGCAATGTAAATCGTCGAATAAGTTCCGGCGATACTTCCGACTGTCATCGCAATGGCGAAAATGCGAACTTCACCCGGTACAAACAAGAGGCAAAGCACAACGAAGAAAACGGTCAAGTCGGTGATGATCGTCCGTGCGAGTGTCTCGTTGATGCTGACGTCCATAATACGCTCGTAGTTCTCGTTGCGCAGAACTTTCAGATTCTCGCGGACGCGGTCGAAAATGACGATCGTGTCATTCAGCGAGTAACCGATGATTGTCAGGAAAGCCGCGATCGTTGTCAGCGATACCTCCAGACGGAAAACGGTGAAAACCGTCAGCGTGATGAGTACGTCATGCAGAAGAGAGAGAATCGCTCCAATGGCGTATTGAAATTCAAACCGAACGGCAATGTAAATCCCGATCACGATGAACGAGAAAAAGATCGCCAGTAGTGCGTCGCCGCGCAATTCCTTTCCGATTTTCGGTCCGACTTGCTCAATTTTTAGAATGTCGGTGTCGGTGATGCCGAATGTCGATTTGAAGACTTCCCGGATATTTCCTTTGTCGTCGCTTTGTGGAATGCGGATGATGAATTCGTTTCGGCCGGATTTTTGGATCATGCTGTTTGCCAAGCCAACCGTTGCGAGCGCTCCGCGAACGTCAGCGACCTCCATCGGTTTTTGAAATTGTACCTGCACCAACGTGCCACCGGTAAAATCGATTCCGAAGTTCAAACCGCGGAATATCAGTGAAACCAATCCGATCGCGATGATAATGAGCGAGATCGATATAGCTGTCTTGCTGTATTTAATGAAAGGAAAATCAGTTTTTTTTATAATTCTTATCATATTCGTACATCCTGATTATATGCTGAGTGTTTTGAGCACGTGGCGGTCGGTTCTCCAGTTATAGAACGTGCGCGTCACGAAAATCGCCGTAAACATGCTGGATGTGATGCCCCAGAAAAGCGTCACGGCGAAACCTTTGACCGGCCCTGTTCCGAACTGCATGAGAATAAGAGCCGTCAAAAGCGTCGTGATGTTCGAATCCAGAATTGCGGACAATGCGCGGCTGTAACCAGTTTCGATGGCGGCTTTCACCGTTTTGCCACGTTCGAGTTCTTCTCTAATACGTTCGAAAATCAGAACGTTCGCATCGACCGCCATACCGATTGTGAGAACCAAACCGGCGATACCGGGCAATGTCAGAGTAGCGCGAAGCATTGCCATAATTGCCATTGTAAATATCATGTTCAGTATCAGCGCCATGTTGGCCAGCAGTCCAGAATTCCGATAGTAAAAGAACATAAAAATCATCACAATGAGAAGTGCAAGGGCGCCGATTTGCGTTCCGATCACGATGGAGTCTTTTCCGAGAGATGGTCCGATGGTTCTTTCTTCGATCACGTCCACCTGCGCGGGTAGCGCCCCGGCGCGGAGAACGATGGCAATATTCTTGGCTTCATTCATATCTTCCAAACCTTCGATGTATCCGGAGCCGTTCGGAATTTTGGAGCGGATGGAAGGAGCCATATAGACTTTTTCATCGAGTACGATGGCGAGGCGTTTGCCAATGTTGGAACCCGTCAGGCGCGAGAAAATTTTAGCGCCTTCGTTATTCATTCCAAAGTTGACGATTGGCTGACCCGCGGTCTGTGCGCCCGCGCCGCCAACGGTCGCTGATGCTTTGGTAATATATTTTCCTTGAAGGCCTGCTTCGTTATTGAGATGATAAAGAATATAAAAGCTTTCCGTTTTTCCATCCTGCATTGTCATCTTTTCAGGTTTAGCCGACCATAGAAACTTGGAGTCGTACGGTCTTAACTTGTCGACTGCAGGATTTCCAAGAATTTTTTTAACGGCAAAGACATTACGCTCCGGAACGCCGATCATTCCATTGACATTGCGTAACAAGGAAGAGAACGGTTTGTCTGCGAACATTGCTTCATCGACGATGACAGATGAATCAGTCGTTTCAGATTGCTTCGAAGTGCCAACCGAGGTTCTGCCAAGCAATTCGTTGACGCTGACTGATTTGTCTTTGGATTCTTTAAAAGCAACGGTCGAATCATTAGCGGCGACGGCTTCTTTGACGATGTCCGTTTTGCCCGTTTTTAGGTAATTGTCAACAGAGGCGATGAAAGATTGCGTGACTTCCGGTTCTTTGAGGAGGTTGAATTCCATCAAAGCGGTGCTCTGGATGAGTTGGCGCGCCCTCGCGGCATCCTGAATGCCGGCTAGCTCGACGATGATCCTATATTCGCCCGCCTTTTGAATCGTCGGTTCGGAAACGCCGAACTGATCGACGCGGTTGCGGATGATTTCCAGCGCACGGCGCATGGCGTCTTTGGATTCGTCTTTCAGGCTTTGAACAATGTCAGAATTCTTGTAGCCACGGTTCGTAAAATAGCGGACAAGTCTGAAATTGTTTTTCTCGACGTTTCTTTCAAATACAGAAAAGAAATCTTCATTAGTCGCTTTTGCTTCCTGTGTTGTAGCCTGAAGGATTGTATAGAATTCAGACGTTTTGTTAGAAGCGATCGTCTCGACTAATTTGGGGAGATTTAGTTCGAGAACGACATGCATGCCGCCCTGAAGGTCTAATCCCAGCCGGATGATCCGGCTCTCGTATTTATCCAAATTGCCGGCGGTTTTTAAACTCTCCATTTTGGCTGGAGACATCAAGTTGTACGCAAAAGTCCAGTATAGCGAATAAAGCGCCAGTACAACTGCTACGCCGATGATTATGAATCGAATGTTTGTCTTTTTGAACATTTATTTTCACCTCAATAAAAATGCGCATTCAACGTTTTATAAAAAGCGGTTGAATTTAACAGAGATAAGGACTTAAGTCAACGAAAAAGCCAAGAAGGGACATACTTTTTATGCCGTATGAATCATTCAGTCCTGAATAAATATGTAGGCACGGGTCAATTCCCTGTCGCCGCGAGTTACGACAATTGGATACTTTTTGCCGTTGCCATCTATGGAATACTTATTCCAATTTAGCCGGCGGATATCGATCAAACTATTGCGGTCTTCTCCATCGTTAACAGCATTTCGCGGTACATAACCTTTTAAATTGACTTTCAGTTCAGAACTTGTTTCTCCCGGAATAGAAACGTCTATAATTTTGATTTTATCACTGCGCCGTACGCTCAGCGTCTGGTCGCTGACAATTCGCTTTTGAGAGCCGTTGACTTCGATCAGATAAGTGATATTATCAATTGGTTTTCCAATAGCTTCTACATGTACGTTACCAATTACCTGATTATCCCGCCGGACAATGATGGATGTTGGTTTCTGAATCAAAATCGGCTTTTGAAAATCTTGCTCCGAGCCGGCGCCGATTACGTCGCAAGTGATACCGCGGTTATAATTGGACTCGATATGAGTTATTTGTAGGACGTCACCAACATTGACTTGTATAGAGCCTTTGTTTTCGACGAGTTTGGTTTCGGCGTTATGGATTGAAACCAGCATGTAAATCAACTTCGGCGGTTCAAATAAAACGGCCGGTTGCTCTGGCTCTACGCCAATAAGTTTAAAAAATTCATTGATGGCGTAATTGTGATAGCGAATTTTCAGATCGACACTTTTCAGGCTCTTAGACGATTCAATGCCGAAAGCCGGGATGTGAAGATTTGTCACGGCGTAATAGGTTGCCGACTTTCTTTGTTCCGGAAACTTGGTGTCTTTTGCCAGCGTATTGGTATTCATAAAGTGGAAAGCGTGCTCCGGAATCTCGACCCGTTCATTGATACGCTCGATGACTTTTCTGGCCATTTCCTCGAGCTTTAGAGTATCATTTCCGAAAATCAGTTGACTGGCGTCTGCGATGATCGATTGGCCGTAACGACGTGGATTGCGGTTTTCATCAATGTAGGTGTCGCTGTAGAAGCCACTGCCATCGTGCAGATTCAGAAAAAGATCACATTCGGACATTAATTCCTTGACGATTTCCACGATATGATCTTCAACGTCTTGGGGCGTATCTCGATCAAAGCGCCTGTTCATATCTCCATTGACGCCCCGGTTATTCAAAATGATAGAGCGAAAATTAGCGCGCGGGATAATGATCAGATTCCCCCGGTCAAGTACAAGGTCTGGATAAAGATCGGCTGATAAATAACCACCCGGTTCGTCGCCCTGAATCCCGCCCAAAATGAAGATAGTCTTGCCATCGAAACGCCCATATAATTTATAGACACACAGTTCGTTGGATGTGTTTTCAAAATAGACTTTATATTCGCGCGACGGACGTTTGACTTCAGCCGATATGTTTCCAATAGCCAAGCAGAGAATTACTCCCAGAATAAGAAATATTTTTGTGTGTTTAATTGTCTTTTCTCCATTCTTCTTTAATGATTTTTAAATCGCCGGGAAAGCCCTTGATCGTCATCGTTTTCACTCCGGCATCGCGATAATTGTCAGCCTGATAAATCTGAAGGAAAGAAACATTCCAAACCTGTTTTTCGGTTGATTGAACCTTCAAAGCGCTTCGTTCAACGCTGACTTTTTTACCAGATTGAAACAATTCTGACTTATATTTTCGCCAACCGCCCAGATCATATTCACCGGTAGAAAAATTCGGATCGTAAAATGCCAAATAGGCTTCAATGCCCTGTTTTTCCCATGCATTTTCCCAGCTCTTTAGAAATTGCTCAATCATTTCCTCGGTCGAAATCCGCGCTGAAGACGGTTTAAAGTTTTCCTGCATGATCTTCCATTGGGATTTGAACGGTATTAAAATTAGCTGCTTCTGGCCTTCACTGTAAAAGGTCAGGCTTAGATAGCGCTGGCGGAATTTCAAGTGGGTTTCCTTGTCGGAAATTAGAACATAAACCTTGTCAATTATGACCGGTTTCCATTTGTAAGTTTTTTCAAGTCCGGACTTGTATTCCTTGAACTTCGCCAAATTGCGTCCACTTCCATCAATGTATTTGGGATCATAGTATGAACAATAAGCAGATATATCTCCGCTGTCCCAGCTTTGTGCCCAGCCGTTGGTAAATTCTGACCAATGGTTGGTTGCAGATACATAATCTGTTTGATCGACAGAATATGCGGATAAATTGTCCAGAATTATGACGGGTGTTTGATCGATATCGATATATTTTTTGAGGCCGAGAATTTGGCTGTTTTCCATCGAAATACAGCCTTCGGTGATAAAATCCTTGAAGGCTTCGTCGCGACCGTGAATCCAGATGTTCGATCCGTTTCTCTTTTGGAGACGATCGACGAAGTTTGGATAATCAATGATAAAAGCGATCGGACCAAACTTTGCGGTCAGTTTATTGTCCGGAACCCGCCCGTTAATATAATAAATTCCTTCGGGCGTTCTTAAATCGCCGCGGTGTTCCTTATCCCCGCTCCGACGGCCGGTTGTGATTTTGTATTCTTTCACAATTTTTATAGTGCCAGGTGCATCGCTATTGATGATGAAAATCTTTTGGTGAGTTTTGTCCGCTACCAAAACATAACCAGTCGAATCGGCGGAAATGTTGATCACGTTAGAAATCAGATTCTCGGCAAAAGTAGTGAGCGGTAAAAAAAGCAATGTTATTGCAATAAATATTTGTCGAGGTATCATCAGCATCCAGAATTTCCTATTTATCTCATATTTATTCATCTTTAGAACATGCCAAAGTTAGGAAGCAAAAAGGTTTTTTGAAATAGATTATCACGGTCTGGCATCAAATTCTGGCAGATTTTACTTCCGCGAACGAGCAATTCCTTTCAGTAGCGCAGATGCCATAAGTAACCGAATAATGCCACTTGATAAAGGAAATGGCGTCAAGGAAAACAATCTTCTCAAGCAAGAACTAAAGATTTTTTGCCGCAGAACAATTCCAGCAAAAAGTTTAAAAGGATTTTTCTGCCGACTTTCGGTTGGAAAACGTTGCACGATATAATCGGCGCCGTACAGTTTTGACATTTCAGGGTGTTTTTGAATTAGATACGGAACGACTTTACGTCCAAATATTTCTAAAATTTTCAACGCATCATTCAGCGAACGAAAATGATGATGGAGCACTGTAATTTTCGGATCGTGAAATAGTCTGTCCGGATATTTTTGGTAAATGCGAAAAGCAAGTTCGGCATCCTCGCCGCCATACAAACGGAGATTTTCATCGAAGTATCCGACTTCTTCCAAAACTCGACGTCGAACAGAGGTGTTGTTGAACAGAAAGACCTGAAACGGCATCGGCGCGCCGGAAGGATATTTTGTTGCGCCGCGCTTTCCGAAATAGAGGTAGTGCTGGTATTTATCGAGCGGAATCTCCGGCGCCGGGCGGATCGATCCAATGATTCCCATAATGTCGGTTTTGTCAAAGTGCGCGACGTGTCTGGCGATGAAATCCGACGCGACTTCCATATCGGCGTCGAGAAAGATGAGAATTTCACCGGTTGATCGTCGAATCCCGGTATTTCGTGTCACAGCGCGGTCTTGATTCTCTGAATGACTAACGATCTGAAAGTTTTGTGGAAACGCCGATGTTTTTAAAAAATCGAGTGTACCATCTGTCGAGCAGTCATCGACAACGATTACTTCGTATTGACTTTCCGGATAAGTTTGGTTTGCCAGTGCCTTGAGAACAGCCGGTAGGGTCTGGACGGCATTAAAGGCGGGAACGATGACGGATACTTTTAACGGTTGATTCATACCGACAACTCCACTTTTTTAGCGACGATGACGGAGTGGTGGAATACATCAAAAATTTTCGGTAAAAGAATAGAGAAAAGTGCTCCCATCAGATTAGTTGGAACAATCAGAAATGGAATGATAACAAACCGGAGAAAGGCAAATCGACGGAAGAGTTTTTTAAAAAGGTACAAATTCCAGAGTTGGGCAAGGACCTCGATGAAATTCCCATACTTTTCGTAATGGAGAATCTCAAAATGATGTCGTGCAAGAAGTTCTCGCAATCCGAATTCAGTATATCGTCCGAAATCATAAGGTTGTTCGTGCTCTTCCCAGAAAAATGGTGTCGTAAGGAGCAAATAGCCGCCGATTTTTAAAACACGCCGGATTTCGGAGAGCGATTTCTCACAATCGAACAAGTGTTCAAATACTTCGGCGCACAGTACGCTATCGAAACATTCCGCTTGGAAGGGAATCATCTTCCCGTCGTAAAATACATCAATCGGTTCGTCCGTATGATCATGTCCTGCGTGAAAAACATCCAGACCGATGTGTTCTTTGACTCTGAACAAATAACTGTACGATTTGTTTCCGCATCCGAAATCCAGCATTCTGCCGGAAAGAAATTGGGCGTAACTCTCTAATCCACGATAAATTCCTTTTTTAACAAAATAGTAGGGATTTGTCAAAAGCGAGATAATTCCCGGTTCCAGTTTCTTTTGTCTGATATATTGTTTAATGGGACTCTGCATGTGGATCTCAGATTTCCGTTGTTAATATTTTTTCGATCGTGTCGCAACACGAATCCCAATGATAATTTTGAGCCGTTTTATGACTATTCTCCGCTAATTTTTTCGATAAAGTAAAGTCGGAAATGACCCGGATTAGATTTTCAAGCAGTACTTTTTTATCGCCGATGGGAACAATAAGCGCGTCTTCTTGGTTAGTAAGAAATTCACAAACACCGCGATTACCGACGGAAACGATAGCGCACCCGCAAGCCATGGCTTCCATCGGCGGCAACGGCCAGCCTTCCCAATGGCTGGTGTGCAGAAATATCTTGCTCGAATTATACAACTGTCTTAGTTCATCAATTGATGGACGAATAATGACCTCGATCCAAGACGGAATCCGATGGATTGGTT
>PEYN01000023.1 GCA_002774355.1 Candidatus Marinimicrobia bacterium CG08_land_8_20_14_0_20_45_22
GTTGGCAGAAAAAACTCTTTCGTCTGCGGGAAAATCTCTGGCAACCGATGATTGAAAAAGCGATCCGGAAATACGGGCTGGAGGATTTTGATGTTTATCATTTTGAATGGGGAACGGATTTTTTCCGCGATGCGCGCTTTGCCAAACGGCTGAAAGCAGGAGGCAAAAAAATCATCTGCGCCTATCACGGACAGGATATGCGCAACCGCGGTGTCATCCCTGAAATGGATAAAATCAGCGACTTGAACGTGACCAGCGAACTCGATCTGACCTTTCGCCACCCGAACCTTAAATATCTTTTTTTACCGTATGATGTGCTGGCCTTCCAGCCGAAGTCGAAACCCGGCAGTCCGTTGACTATTTGCCATGCGACGACCAACCGCCGGGTCAAAGGTTCCGACGAAATCATCCGGGTTTGTAATGAGCTCGAAAAAAGTCATGGAATACGGTTTATCTTCATCGAAAATCAGCCGCACGAAAAAGTCATTGAGTTGAAAAAGCAGTCGGACGTTTATATCGATCAAATTACAGATCATGCCTGGGGCTACGGGATGAATTCGCTGGAGGCTTTATCGCTTGGACTGGTTTGCGTTACTTACCTAAATCCGACTTATGAAAAATTCATCCCCGATCATCCGTTCGTGAACGCCGATGTATCGAATTTGAAGGAAAAACTGCTGGAATTAATCGAGCATCCCGACATTCTGCCGGTACGCATGGCGGCCAGCCGCGCCTGGGTCGAAAACCGCCACGATTTTAGAAATGTCGTCAAAGAATTGTATCAATATTATGAATCTATCGGAGTCCAAAAATAAAATGAAGATTACATTTATCCTGCCCGGTTTCATTAAAATTCCCGTAGGCGGCGTTAAAGTCGTTAATGAATATGCAAATAGGCTGTCCGACCACGGTCATGAAGTGACACTGATTTATCCGATCCAGATTAATACTGGTAATCCAATTTATTTTATACGGAAAAAAATCTCATCTATCTTCGACAGACTTCAACATGTTTCCGACGATTTATACTACATCCCGAAACCTTCCGTCAGCGTTATGGTCATTCAGCAAATCATATCGAAATATATTCCATTTGGCGATGCGGTAATTGCAGTCGGTTGGCAAACGGCGGAGGCGGTCGCTTCATTGCCTCCTGAACATGGAAGAAAATTTTACCTGCTTCAAAGTTTCGAGACATATTTTTTTCCCAAAAAACGGATTTTGGCGACTTACCACCTGCCACTAAAAAAAATTGCGGTTTCTAAATGGATCATGGATGAGATGGAAAAAATCGGCGAAAATTGTTTGGGTCCGCTTGGAAATGCAGTTCATCATGAAGAATTCTACCTTGAATCTCCGCAGTCCGAACGCAGGAACGATGTGATGATGGTTTATCATCCGAACAAGATCAAAGGCGCAAAAGACGGGATCGAAGTCCTGAAAATGGCAAAGAA
>PEYN01000024.1 GCA_002774355.1 Candidatus Marinimicrobia bacterium CG08_land_8_20_14_0_20_45_22
GATCCCACCAGTTACCAGAACCGAAATTGTACACGTTATCGACCACGTCAACACCGATATACAGATAATCGTCATCCACCGCCAGATAGACTGTCGCCTTCAGGTCTAAACTATCGGTAACCGTCCCGATAACCTTATTCACTTCGGGTTTCAAAACCCACGGCTTGATCCCGGCGGCCTGCCATTCGCTAAAATCACCATCAATAGTAAAGTTCGCGGGAGCGTTCAATGCAATCGTCGGAATGCCCTTGGCAATATTCGCGAAGCCGGTCGATTTGGCGGGCAGACTCTCGTTGCCGGCCGCATCCGTGCAGGTGACGGCATAATAAGTCGTCAGTTCGTGATTCACGAGCGGATAGTAAATGCTGTGAGCCAGACTTTGCGTGCCTTCGACAATAGAAGACGCAAGTTTTTCAACTCCGGCGGCAGTGATATCTTCAATCGGTTTCCGGCTGGTATAAACCGAGTACGATTCGCCGACTTCGCCGTCAACATCCGACCAGATGACCAGATTATAAAAATCCGCTGATGGAATTACACCGAGATTTCCGGGCGGATCGGAAGCAACCCAGTCAAACGTAGGGGTTCCTGTCCAGATGTCATCCAGATAAACGATCTTTCCGACACCGAGCGTACTGCCGATGAGTATCTTCAGTTTCAGAACTCTCGTATTATCCATCATCTTGTCGTACTGCATCGCCGAGCCGTTCCATGCGCCGCCGTTTCTATCGAAATCCTTCAATGCAATGTTGACGACTTTCCAACCGCCGTCGTAACCGACCGTATTTTCCTTCAGCATGTAAAACGACTCATATTCGAGGTCTGCTCCACCACCGTCTTCATCATCGTCGCTGAGGACAATCTTCAGGGAGTCGAGACCGGCATCCGCCTTGATGGCAAAATGCAGGGAATCCGTCGGCCAGTTCACATACATATTGACCGGATTCGCCATTGTAAAAACGAGTCCATCCCAGAGTGCCCAAGTATTCGGTGGTGTATTCCACTTGATGCTACCTGTTTTATTTCCGGCAGTGTAATCCTGCTCTGTTGTCAGTTCATAACTGCCGCCGCCCCAGCCGCCGTATCCTGTCACATTACCCGGCAATGATTTACCGTTAAAAAAT
>PEYN01000025.1 GCA_002774355.1 Candidatus Marinimicrobia bacterium CG08_land_8_20_14_0_20_45_22
CCGGCGTTTTTCTGAATTTCCAGCGTGCGCGCTTGTCTTTCACCATCAAGATTCAACATGCGGATGTCATTCTCGATGCCTTCTAAGCCTTTACCCGTGCCGAGTTGGATGGTTTTCTTATCATCAAATGGATTTTCCCATTTCGCTATCAACCATGTCGTATCATCAATTTTCTCATCGGAAAAATCAATCCTGATCCAGATATCCTGCGCAATATCACGATACTTTAACGAATTGAACAGCAATTCCTGAAAATATCCCTGAAGTAAGGCTTCGGCATAGCCATCCCGTCGCAAACGGATGGATTTCCAGAGCGGACTGAGCGTATATTCTATCTGACCAAGGTTGGCGCTGGCCCATTCGATGGCACTGCGATTGGGATTGAAGAAGACATTCTCTTCAAAATCCGCTTTCAGTTGGTCTAAAGTCGTTCCCCACCGGGCGCAGATTTGCACGCGAATCAGTTCCAGTTTCCGGTCATCGGCGTTCAGGAAGCGGGCGATGATGCGCTGAACGGAACCGTTCAGGATTTCCTCAATGCCAATGGCCTTTTCCTGAGCATCTTCCGGCAGACGATCACCGCGGATCAAACGCTGAAATTCCGCTGGATTGCCGGTATTACGTGCCTGCAGAAGCAAACCCTGATTGCGAATAATTGTCTCGGCAAGGTAAGCGTCGGTCAAAATGCGAGCGTCGCGACGGAATTCGATGTGACTCTTTAGGCGATTAGCTACCTCATAAATCGCATTCGGATAAAGCGTATTCGCTAATGTATGCGAATACTGCTGGATCATACGCTCTTTTTCGCGACGATGATTTGCTTCTTGTTCAAGCTTATCTTTATTCTCTATCGCACTGATATTTTCCTGAAGAAGCTTATTCATATTCCGGCTAAGACCATAAAGGCAATTGATCGCGTAATTATTCTGATAAGATTTGATGACTTCTAAAGCAGATTGTTCTAGTTCTGAAATGAACTCTCCTTTATTATTTTTAAAATCACTTATCAGATTTACTAGATAACCAGATAATAATTCGAAAAGGAAATTGATAATGATTGTTTTCAGACGTAAGTCATATAAAGGATTCTCTCTGACTTTTTCAAAATTCCGAATAGCCTCCTGTATATCGGGTACCAACTTTGGTTTCTTCGATTTAATTTTCTGGTTGTTTTCCGTTACTGCATCCAATTCTGACATTGATATAGAGTGGTCAATAGGACTAATTCGTAATTTTTCATTAAGCTCTTGGTTAAATATGGCATTTGTAAGTTCGGGAAATTCTTTAAGCACTGAATAGAACCGACCATTTTGAATTACAAATCTGGTTAATCTTTTTTTATCTATTATGTCTTTATCTACTTCTGAAGATAGACTCTTAAGAAAATTTAAACAGCTCCTCAAAGTTGGAGATTTTTCCAAATTATCCTTGAGTGTGAAAACGATATCCAAAACCGGGAGTAAATGACGAATACTGATTTGATCGATTATATCTGCCACGCTTGAACTGTAGAAATTCTGGATTTCTTTGAGATTTGAGTATGCCTTTACGTCGTCACCTGTTTTGAAATAAAGGCAAACCAATTCATGCCATGGATAAAAAATATCCGCCCACCTCCCCTCGCCCTTCCCATATATTAATTGTTGAGGAAATCTTTCTGGATGCCAAATTGAAGTTTCCTCCGAACAGGTTATCATAGATTTGAGTTTTTCAAAACATAATATAGCCTTCCGGTAATTGCCGTTTTTCTTGAAGTAATCTCCTAACTCACTAAAGTCGTATTCATACCAACTTTTAGCAGGAGTCTTTTCTCCCTTGAATAATAGATATTTATCATTTCCAAGCAAGTCAGTTTTTATTAAATCCTCAAAGGATTCATCTAATTTTCCAATTTTTTGATATGCATTACTTCTTTCATGATAAATTTTCCATAGCTGAGGAGAATTGGGTATGTTTTGAATAACAGTAGAGTAATCATCTATCGCTTTTTGATATTCTTCTAAAACTCGGAATAACAGTCCCCGTTCCCAGTAAAGATCTGCTGAATCCTGATTTTGTTCAATCCGGTCGGTTAGCGTCTTGATTTTATCTATTATTTTATTTTTGTCTTCTGTCTTTGTCATTGTTTCCTCATTACTGAAGTGACTCAGCTTTCCTGGTAAAATTGGGTTGACTTAAACTATATACTTTTTTCTGAGCTCTTGTCAACGCTGTATAAGCCCACCTGAAATAAAATGGTGTATTGCGATTAAAGTTGGAACGGAAATCGACGATGACCTGTTCCCATTCGCCGCCTTGTGCTTTATGACACGTGATGGCATAGCCGTATTTGATGCGCAGACAGTTAAAATAGGAGTCGTGTTCAATCGCTTCTTTGAACTCCGGCGTATTTGGTTTCAAGTCGCGGTTGCGCTGTTTAAAGTCCACATACAAAGCTTGCAATTCCTCCGTTGTCAATTTCGGTTCGGCAGAGTTTAAAAGATTCATCAAAATTTTACAATGAATATCTTTTGTAGTTCCGTTTTCAGATTCAAACCGAAGCGATACATTCCTGAAATAGAGAAGGATTTCAATTGGTTCACTGTTTTTCAAGATAGATACTTTCCGTGATTCATTCTGTGGCGAGACATTGATAACTATCCCGAATTCGCCGTTCATCAGTTCAATTTCATGACTGTAATTGTTCTGCACGACGATGATTCTGTCGCCAGTACATATTTCTTTTTCGTACCCCCAAAAACGATTTCTAACTGCTTGGTTATAATTGTTTACTGAGTAGTTCGTCAAAGTGATGATGATCGCATTGAATTTTTTTAAACCGTTGGTCAGTTCAATATACTTTGGTGCAACTGATGCTGTGGAAATTGGTAGGATATCCCTTTCGTTGGGAACAACCGACAGATCATAGAAATGTTGTTGATTGATATTTTCACGAATATGGGTAGCCGTTGCGAGGATACCGCTATCCTGGCATTGCCTTACCACTTCGCGCATTTCAAATTCCTCTACCTGAGAGTGACAGGGCAAAGCTTCCAGATAATTTTTATCCAGTGCAGGGGACGTTTCCATATTTACCGGTGGAAGTTGAGCCGGGTCTCCAATGAAAATAATCTTTCGCTTATTTCGGTTTCCTACATACTCTAAAAAATCATTCAGAAGAAATCCGGACCCATAGCGAAGGTAGCCACCATTGGCATATAGATTGGAAATCATCGATGCCTCATCCACTAAATAAACTGTGTCACCGGAATCTTCGCTTCTTCTGAGCGAATAGAAATATTTAATGCACTCAATTCCCAGCACATCCTGAGATTTATATTCACGCAGGTCAGCACGGGAGTAAATACTTTTATGAATCGTGTGTGCTGGAAGTCCCGTTTTTTCGGCAATGATTTTTGCGGCTCGCCCGGTTGGCACCATACATATAAAAGAAGTGCGGTTTTCATTCAGGTACTTGGATAATCCTTTTAACAATGTCGTTTTACCGGTACCGGCATAACCTTTCAGGATAAAAATGTTGTTATCACTTTTTAAAAAAGATAGGAGATGACGAAATGCTTCTATCTGCGTGTTATTCAACCGAAAATCAAAGAAACGGGTGTTTTCCTGGCGAGACTGAACTTGGTTGAATTTGGTCGAATCGTTTTTCATACGCTCAATGAACATGCAGAGGAAGTGCCAAGAGTAAAAGAAAGGTAAAATTTGAGTCGATTGTCGTCATGAATCAAACATAGATGAATGATAGTTAGAAATTCACATAGCATAAAGATCTTTACATCAGGAAATCAAAAACCTTACTCTTTCCTAACCTTGCAAATCGAAAGATAGCCTTTCAATTTGCAAGGTTAATTTTCCAGAGGAACAGTCGTTCTATGCTTGGTGGGAAATCGGAAAGACCGTATTTTCTAATCGTTTATACTGGAGAAAAGATGAAAACCATAACTTTTAAAATTAGTGACGATTTATTCAGTGATATCAAATCATTAGCCCGGGAACTGGGCGAAAATCGCAGTTCTGTGATCCGTAGAGCCGTAAGATTTTATATTGATAGATATGATGAAGCCATCACAAAAATCAGGCTGGAAGACCCGGAAAGGATCATGATCCCGCATGAAACGGTTTTGAAAGAATTTGGTCTCTGATTTTTAGCCGGTTTGTCACCGACAAGATTTTAATTTGTCTTGATTCCCAATTTTCGCAGTCGGGCGCGGAAGGTCGCGGGCGGAATGCCAATCAATTGCGCGGCGGCGGTGGCATTGCCATTAGTCTGTTTGAGCGCCGCGCGGTAATAGTCCGGAATTAATCCATTATCGAAATCGATTCCCTCGGCAGGAATGATAATTCCCACCGGTGAATCGGTCAGTTCAACGATGTGCAAATGCTCGGCGGTTATTTCTTCGCCAGGATAGACGAACGCGGCGGAGATGGAACTTTTCAACTGTCGGACATTACCAGGCCATTGATATGCCTGAATCTTGGCAATTGCCGACTGCATCAGGTTTTTGCGCTTGTCCTGTATGTGATTGAGTGAATCCACTATGTGTTGAGCGATCAATATTTTATCTTCACCGCGTTCGCGCAATGGCGGAAGATAAATTTCCGTCTGAACCAACCGAAAGAACAGGTCTTTACGGAATTGATGGTCTTTGACCAATTGACGGAGGTCGCGATTGGTAGCAGAAATGATACGAACGTCCACCTTTTCTTCCTTACCGCCGACGACCTGAATCGTTCCTTGATCCAAAAAGCGGAGCAATTTGACCTGCATATCGGGCGGCAGATCGCCAATTTCATCGAGAAAAATGGAACCACCATCAGCGAGTTTGAATTTGCCTTCCTTATCCGAAATTGCACCGGTAAAACTGCCCTTCTTGTGTCCGAAAAATTCACTCTCGAACAACTGCGGACTAATCGCGCCACAGTTAATTCTGATAAATGGTTGTTTATTGCGCGGACTATTAAAATGAATAGCGCCTGCGACAAGTTCTTTGCCGACGCCGGTTTCACCGCTGATAAAAATCGGTAAGTCGCTCTCAGCAAACAGGCGAATTTGTTCCTTGACTTTTCGGATTGCCACCGATTCGCCAATGATTGCATTCAAACTGGTTGAAACCTGTCGGCGGAGCAGTTTATTTTCGCGGGTGAGTTGTGTTAACGCGGCTTTTGCTTCGGTGACATTTTGGATTTTCGGAAAGTCATCCAAATTGAAATTGATCTCTGAGAGTCCTGTTTCACGATGGATTTGAATTAATTTTGCATTGATGACGCCACCCTGTTGCAGGAAAATCCAGCAGGCGTGCATGGTTGGTGTCCCGGAAGTTACCGAAATGGTAAATTCGGCGTCGGGATTCTCTTTGACAATCAATTTAACTGCCTGATACATTGCCGGATAAACAGTGTTATAGTCAGTTGGATTGACGGAGAGTGCTGGTTGATAACGAACTTGTATAGCAGGAAAACGCTGACGGCAATATTCCAGAATAGCAGAAGCCGGTTTTAAATAGGATTCGTCGTTGTACAGCAGATAAAGGCAATTAAAAATCCGCTCATGCAAAGCGGCGATGATCGCTCCGGGCTTTTCGGGCAGTTGGCAGTCATTATTTCCAACAAAGGATAACAAGACACGATTCATGCCAAAACTTACGGTAAACCGGCGTTTAGAAAAAAGATTTATTCGGCATTTTTATTAGGTGTCCGATCTGTCTCCCCTTCGATTTTCACCCGCTCTTGCCGCTCTGCAAAATTTACATTAAGTTTCTTCTGATTATTTTTCAGGAGAAGGAATGGCTATTTTAGTTACCGGCGCCGCCGGATTCATCGGTTTTCATCTAGCAAAACGACTAATTGACGACGGACAAGAAGTCATCGGTTATGATAACGTCAATGATTACTACGATCCGGCTCTCAAGTATGCGCGACTCGAAATCCTGAAAAAATCCGATCGGTTTCAGTTCTTCCAAAACGATCTCTGCGATTTACCAGCATTAGAATCGGTTTTTCAACGGCACTCGATTCAAAAAGTCATTCATTTAGCGGCGCAGGCGGGCGTCCGCTATTCGCTTATCAATCCGTTTGCCTATCAGAAATCCAATCTGGAAGGTTTTCTGAATATCATCGAACTGTCCAAGCGGGCAAGCGTGAAAAATTTCATCTATGCCTCAAGTTCCAGCGTCTATGGCAACAACACGAAACTGCCGTTCGCCGTCGAAGATAACGTCGATCATCCGATTTCGCTTTACGCCGCTACGAAAAAATCCGACGAGCTCATCGCTCACACTTACGCGCATCTGTACCAACTGCCGTGCACAGGCTTCCGTTTTTTCACCGTTTACGGGCCTTATGGTCGGCCGGACATGGCGCTTTTCATTTTCACGAAAAATATCCTCGAAGGAAAACCCATCGACGTCTATAATTTCGGCAAGATGAAACGCGATTTTACTTATGTTGATGACATCGTTTCAGGGTTGATCTCCGCGCTGACCAAGCCTTTTTCTTATGAAATTTTCAATCTCGGCAATCACAAGAGCGAAAATCTGATGGACTTCATTCGACTGATCGAAGATTATCTCGGCAAGAAAGCAACGATTAATTTTCTGCCGATTCAGCCGGGCGACGTTCCGGAAACCTTTGCAGATATTTCCGCCACGACCGAAAAACTTGGATTTTTTCCGACAACGTCGATCGATGTCGGCGTTCGGAAGTTTTTAGATTGGTATATGGAGTTTTATAGAAAATAACCTGAAAATATGACTATGAAAGAACTCTTTCAAAATTTTAAAAAACTCAACATACTTGTTGTTGGCGACCTGATCCTCGATAACTACATTTGGGGAAGCGTCAAACGGATTTCGCCCGAAGCGCCAGTCCCGATCGTCACCGTCAATCGTCGGGAAAACCGAATCGGCGGCGCGGGGAATGTCGCGGCGAATCTCGCTTCGCTGAAAGTCAACGTGACTATAGCCGGTGTCTGCGGCGAAGACAAAAACGCCGAAATCCTTTCGGATTTATTCGATCAGGAAAAAATTCGCCCGTTCCTGATCCAGACGCCAAGCCGGAAAACGACGACAAAATCCCGCGTCATCGCACAGCGTCAACAACTGCTCCGCATCGACGAAGAAGACACGGAACCGGTCAAGAAAGATGTTGCCCGGAAACTGATTTCACAGATTTCTTCGGTCAAGGAAAATTTTGACGGCGTCATCCTCTCGGATTACGCTAAAGGATTATTGTCGGAAGATTTCATTCAGGAAATGCTGAATCTGTTCAAAAACAAGCCGGTTATCATCGATCCGAAGGGCTTTAATTATCGGAAATATCACGGCGCGACGACAATCAAACCAAATTTTCGAGAATTCGCCGCCGCCATTCGCCATCCCGAATTGACCCAAGACGAGATGGACGACTATGCGCGAAAACTCGTGAAAGACCTAAACTTGAAAGGAATCGTCGTCACGCTCGGCGAAGACGGTGTTTACATTTTGAACGACAAATCCGAAAGCCTCCGGATTCCGACGAAAGCCAAAGAAGTCTATGATGTCAGCGGCGCGGGCGACACATTCATCGCCTCATTTACCGCCGGACTGATTTTATCCGGCGATTGGTTCACCGCCGCCAAAGCGGGAAATCTCGCTTCCGGAGTTGTCGTTGGAAAAATCGGCACGGCAACAACCACCATCGAAGAGATGTTCAATCATATCGATTTATACGGTTAGGATTCTGCGTTTATTATCGTCGTCAGGCTTTTAGAATATCTTCGTAAACTTTCAGATATTCATCCGAAGATTTATCCCACGAGAAATCCTCGGTCATTCCGTTCGTCATGAGCGTTTTCCAGTCGGATTTATTCCGAAAAACGCCCAGCGCATTTCCAAGCGACGCCAATAGCGAATCGACAGAATAATCATCGAATAAGAAACCGTTTCCAGTCTGACCATTCCACGGTTTAATCGTATCAGCAAGCCCGCCGGTTTTATGAACGACGGGAACCGCGCCGTACTTTAGCGCCAACATCTGTGTGATTCCGCAGGGTTCATAACGGGACGGCATCAGAAAAACGTCAGATCCCGCAAGGATTTTGTGACACATCGTATTGTTGTATCCGAAATTGACGGAAACTCTGCCGGGAAATCGCGCGGCAATGTCTTTGAAAGCAGTATGATATTTTTCCTCGCCGCTTCCCAAAAGGATCAGACCGACATCCATCGCCATCATTCGATTGATGCCTTCGAGAATCAGGTCAATCCCTTTCTGCTCGACAAGCCGTGAGACAATGCCGATCAATGGTTTTTCGATCATGAAATTCTTTAAGTCCGTTTCAAGAATTAACGTTTGTTTATTCTTCCGTCGTCCGGCAAGATTTTTAGGGCTGTAATTGATGACGATTTCCGGGTCGAAAGCCGGATTCCATGTCGAATAATCCACGCCGTTCAGAATTCCGACAACCGGTTTCTTTCGACTTACCAACACGCCTTTCAAACCAGCGCTAATCGTGAAGTTTGTCATCAGTTCCTGCGCATGCGTTTGGCTAACCGTCGTGACGACATCGGCAAAGATGATTCCGGCTTTTAAAGGATTGATCTGATCGTACCATTCCATCGGTTCGGCCGGCGCAAAGAGGTAACTTGGAAGACCAAAAACATATTTTTTATCGAAGGAAGTAACGCTTTGATAAGCGATATTGTGAATCGTCAAAACCGTTTTAATGGATTGATAAATCGGTTCTTCCGCATAGAGCGTTTTTAAATAGACCGGAATCAGTGCGGCGTGATTGTCATGGCAGTGAATGATGTCAGGAATCCAATTAAGTTCCGTAATCAGTTTCAGCGCGCATTTCTGTAGAAGTACAAATCGTTCCGGATTATTAATGTAAGGATTTCCGCGTTGATTGGTATAAATACCTTTACAGGAGTAAAATTCCTCATTTTCGACAAAATATAATTCGAGATTATTTTGCTCAGGAGGATTCCATTTCAGCAGAGAACATTTCGTCGGGATACCTCCGATTTCGATTTCGAATGTCACCGAGGTTTCCTGAAAAGTAAATTTTGTCCGGTCAATAGCGCCATAAGCAGGCGAGACGACTTTAACCGAGACGCCTTTTTCAACCAAAGCCAACGGCAACGCGCCGATGACATCGCCGAGTCCGCCAACTTTCGAGAACGGACTGACTTCCGCCGCAACAAACAGAACGTTCATCGCTATCTACTTTCTCTACTTTGTGTCTTCTCGCGCTTTCAACGAGCGCCAGTAAGTAAAATCGATATCCGGGAAAACATCGTCAACTCCTTCAATCTTCGCCAGATAAACCTGCTCTTGCTCCGTAAGAAGTTTACTCTGATCGTAGCTATCTAAAATATTCGCAAGACGTTTGATATGTTCAGAGTGAACCGTCAGACGGCCTTCAGCATAATCGCGCGCACTCCAAGTGCTGATCAGAAATTGCCAATCGGAACTCTCAATGAGTAAAACCTCCCGCGCCAATTGATTCAATATGCGGCGAATGACTTCATCTTGGGTCTCGGCATATTTATTCGCCAGTTCGACCATTTGATCTTCGGCGGCATAGACATGCTTCCATGTCCATTCGGTCCATTCATTGAGCCAGATATAGTGAAATCCGCCTTGTCCCCACGAACCCTCAGGCATTGAAATGATCGTTTGAGGACGATTTTTTTCCAAGTGATTTCCGAGGGTAATAACTTTTATACTGTCGTTTTGGTTTAATTTTCTCAGCACTTTCCCAATGAAGCGTGGTCCTTCAAACCACCAATGACCGAACAATTCCGTATCGAAGGGCGTCGTCAGGATTCCTTCTTTTCCGCTTTCCCTGTGGTAATTATCAATGTAGGAATCGAGCAATTCAACGAAGTGAGCCGCCTGATTTTCCAGCGCATCTTCGACGTCTTCGGGATAATATTCCTGTTTATCGGCCAGATCGGCTTTGGCGCTGGTTACCCGCCAGTAGCGATGCCCGCCCGGGAAATGCTTCTTGTGAAATTCTAAGTAGCGGCCGTCGCCCGGATAGCCCCATTCGCCGCTCCAGACCTGCAGGGCGGATTCCTCGTGCCGCCCGTACGCGACCGCCACGCGGCTGGTTCCCGTCGATGAAACAAGATAATTTTCATAGATTGATCTCTCTTTTTCCTCTTCGAGCGGCTTCCAATTCTTTTCGAATTGTTTCCAGAGCACTTTGAGCGAATCGAACCGATCCAAATAGACGCCTCGGTTTTTTCCACCAAGAATTAAATGTTTATCGACGATAAAATACTGGATGTCATATTTAAACAGAAATTCTTCGACGCCTCTCCGGTAAAATTTCTTCGGATATTCAGCAATCGGCGACGACCATTCATAACTTGGACGGTAGGCGCATTCCGGCAACCAAATTCCTTTCGGATCGCGCCCAAAATGTCTGCGGTAGGTTTCCTTTCCGACGCGAACCTGTGCATCGATGGATTCGTCCGTTCCCAGCAATGGAAAATAGCCGTGAGTGGCGCCACAGGTGATGATTTCGATATATCCGCCGTTCTGCATTTTTTTAAAAGCCGTAATGATGTTTCGATCAATTTGCGACAAAAAATAGGATTTGGTCTCGTTATACTTGGCTTTCCACATGTCAGCCAAATGCTTGAGATGTCCCTGTCCTTGGTTGTCGAATTCGGCGAGATTCTCCTCAGCGGCGGCAATCTTCTGATCAAGATAATGAATAAATCCGTGCTTAAACTTCTCGGAAGCCAGTTGTTCCGTTAAAATTGGCGTCAATCCGATTGTCACATTCGGGGAAATTCCTTCTGAAATGAGCGACTGAAATTCGATTAACAAAGGAACATACGCTTCGGCGGCGGCTTCATACAGCCAATCCATTCCATGCGGCCATTCGCCATGGTTGATGACGTACGGCAAGTGACTGTGAAGGACAAAACTAAAATATCCTTTCATATTAGAATCCTCGTATTATTTTCTCTTAAGTACACATAAACAAAATACGACAACGCTGGAAAATTTCAAACGCTTAAAAAATCCAATATGACCCATTAAAACTCAAACGGGACAGTCCCTAAGGATTGTCCCGTTTTGTTTATATAGGCGTTAATTTCGTCGAAACGACTTAGAAACGACCGCCGCGTCTGGGCCCGCTTGAGCTTCTGTAGCCGCCGCCACTGGGACGACCGCCACCGAAACCACCGCCAAAACTTCTGCCACCGCCGCTATGACCGCCTTCACTGCGCGGACGAGCTTCATTGACAGAAAGAGCGCGATTGCTGAGCTCTTTACCATTCAGACTGCTGATTGCCGCCTGCGCTTCGGCAGTTGTCGGCATTTCAACAAATGCAAATCCTCTCGGATCTCCGGAAAATTTGTCTTTAATGATTGATACGGTTGAGACCTGTCCAAACGCTTCGAAAGCGCTTCTCAGTTCTTCTTCACTGACGTTGGGCGATAAGTTCCCTACATAGATATTCATGTTGACCTCCTTTTGTGATCTTGAACATTTTTCTTACTCTTACTAAAACCTGGGCTAAATTGCCAATCGCCATCCGGGGCTCCATGTCCAACACCCAAAAGAAAGTCCTACATGTCTTCACGCTGATTCAGAGAATCGCGCGGTTTTGAGAATTTCTCAGGCGGAATGTTTCCTTGCCGATTAGTTTCCACTGGTTAAGTCACTTATCAAATAACTATGCTATAACCTACTTGAACTTTTCTGATTAAACAAGATTTAATTTCCAAACGTTTTTAATTTTAATCATTCAGCCTGTTGATTTTCATTACTTACAAATTTGAATCTCACCGACAAATGTGTAACTTTTCTTTGTCATGTTGTTTTGAAAGGAAATTATCATGATAATTAAAAAGTCATTCCTATTACTATTCAGTTTTTCCGTGGCAATTGTTGCACCATCTTTCGGAGAAAAGCCGCCGACGCGTTCCGGCTGGAAACTCATCTGGCATGACGAATTTCATGGTACGTCAATCGACCCGAACAATTGGAATATTCTCCTTCGTGAAACCAGTAAACACGGCGAACTCCAATATTACCTTCCGGACGAAGTCTATATTGAAAACGACTGCCTCAGAATCCGAAGCCGCGTCCGGAACTTCGGCTCACAAAAATTCACCAGCGGCAGAGTGGATACACAGGGAAAATGCGCGCCGGTTTACGGCCGTTTCGAGATTCGCGCCAAACTACCCGTCGGTCAAGGACTCTGGCCGGCTCATTGGCTATATCCGCAAAACCGCAACTGGGAAATGGAGCAGATCATGACTGCCGCCGTAGCAAATGGCAGAGAACGAACCATTCCCGAAGAGCGACCTTGGTACAGCGAGATCGACATCATGGAATTTCTCGGTCACGAACCGAACACCGTTTATGGAACGCTTCATTTTTATACTTTCGACGGACAAAAACGAACGAGTTCGGGAACGTGGAGAGGCGACTGCGATTATTCAAAAGATTTTCATTTCTACGCGCTGGAGTGGGAGCCGGATTCGATTCGCTGGTATATCGATGATAAACTGATCCATGCCAGCACGGTCGGCATACCGCATACACCGCATTACCTGATCCTGAATACGGCCATCGGCGGCAGTTGGCCGGGCAACCCGGACTCGACGAACGCATTTCCGCAGTACCACGACATAGATTACGTGCGCATTTACCAACGCGACGGATATTTCAAGTAGCCAGGCAATAAAAATCTATTGATATTGCCCTCGTTCCGGGGCTCCGCTCTGGGACGAACGGACACGCACTGCGCTACGGAGCACAGCCCCGTAGCGAGAGTTATTCTTACCCAATTTCCGCCGCCAGTTGATTATAGACTGCGTTTGATAGCGATTCGTAATCCAAATTTCCCGGATAAATAGGTCGGTGGAATTTCACCCGGATTTTTTTCCACGGACGCGGGAAAAGCGATCCACTGGGCAACGCTTCGAAAGCGCCTTTAATCGAAACCGGCACGACAGGGACGTTGAGTTCCCAGCTTAAAATGGCAAATGATTTTTTAAATTCCCTCAATTTACCGGTATGCGTCCTCGTACCTTCCGGGAAGATAATGATGTTTTTTCCGTCTCTCAAAACGGCCGCGAGTTTCTGAAGCGACTGCTTTAAATCGCGGTTAATATCGAGGATAATGACGTTGTTACGGTTAGCAAAAGCCCGCACGAAACGGTTGCGGACATGCTTTTCCTTGGCATAAAAATAGGTATTTTTGAAAACCTTCCGTTTGAGAAAAGCCGCCACGAAGAGACCATCGATAAAACTCTGGTGATTCGACGCGATGATGAACGGACCGTTCGGGATATTCTCCGTACCTTCGCCCTTAAACCGAAAATAAAGTTTGAACAAGAATTTCGACATATCCTTCAGAAGACACTGGGTAAACCAACTGCGCGGGAGTTTCAGATCGACTTTCTCGCGAAAAATCTCTGCCCACTTAACTGCTTCGACCGTCAGTTTATTTTTCTTTTCCTTCATATATTGCGAAAGTTTCTCAACGGTCGGATAATTGAGCAGAATGTCTTCCTTGATGTTAATGCCGAAAGTTGTCTGTAAAAACGTCTGGAAACTGATCTTGTCCAAAGAATCCAGCACCAGATCGATCTCGAAATGGTCGTCCGGATGAACGGCTTCTTTCGTTTGTTCGCTCAGATAGTCGTGGATGACATGATATTCTTCGTAATCCGGCTCGGCCTGATGTTCCTCCCGACGCTTGTAACCGAAATCTGCCTGTAAAGCAAGTTTATAGCGCTGAACTTTCCCGAGTCGCGTCTTAGGCAGTTCTTCCTTCACGAGAAAGAATTTTGTTATTTTTTTAGACGATGCAACCCCGCGGTTGTACTTGTCGATGACTTCCCATCGAAACAATTCATCGATAGCAACGATTCCGCGGTCGGACATTTTCTTGAAATCCGGTAAAATGCAAGCCATGAGCGTGTCATTTTTTGCGAAAACGCCGACCTCAGCCACCAGATCGGAAAGTCCGTAAATCTTCTTTTCGATCTCTTCGGGATTGATATTTTCCCCGTTTGACAGAACTATAATTTCTTTGATGCGTCCCGTGATATAAACGAATCCCTTTCTACTAATATTGCCGAGATCGCCGGTGTGCAACCAGCCTTCCCAAAGAACTTCGTTTGTCTCCTCCGGTCGGTGATAATATCCTTGCATGATGTTACGTCCGCGAGCCACAATTTCACCATCGAGAATTTTGACCTCGCAACTAGGCATCGGCTGTCCGGCGGATCCGATTTTCCAGTGTCCCGGACGGGTAAAAGTGATCATCGGCGCGGCTTCTGTCATTCCAAAACCTTCCAGCATTTCAAATCCAAGCGTTTTGAAATCTTTTGCGACGTCTTCATCTAATTTCGCGCCGCCGCTTACCAAATATTCGATTTTTCCGCCAAATCCCTGATGCACCTTCTTAAATATCGTTTTCGAAAATGCGCGCGAATGCACGAGTTTCGCCAGTTTGAACATCGTCCGGGCGGCAAAACTTTTGTTGACCTTTTCCATAACGCCTGCGCGGATCGCGGCGTACAATCTCGGAACGCCAATGATGATTCCAACACCGTTTTGATTCAGTGTTGTGATGATATCCTGCGAAACCATCGACGGGGAAAAGGCAATTTTTGCGCCTACGTACAACGGCGCGATCAGCGAGCCCAATAACGGAAAGACATGATGAAATGGCAGTAATGCCAAAACAGTTCGGTCGGGTGTAAAAATCGGGATTTCTTTCGAAACGGCATGGATATTCGCCAGCATGTTGTCGAAAGAAAGCATCACGCCTTTCGGCGAGCCGGTCGTACCAGACGTATAAATAATAGCCGCCGTTTCAGACATTTCGAGCGGATCAATTTCTTCCGGAGAATAATCGGCGAGATCGTAACGTTGTTCTTCAAAAACAAAAACGCGAACTTCATGGCTCACTTTTTCGAGAGCCTGATTCAAAACATCTCGCGTCTCCGCCGCACAAAAAACGACTTCCGGTTGGCAATCATTTAAAATGTATGCCACTTCATCCGGCGAGGAGAGATAATCGATCGGCACGGCGATGCAGTGATTTTTCCACGCGGCGTAAAAAACGTACACCCATTCAGGACGATTGGGAGAGAAAATCGCCACTTTACCGGATTTTTTATCATGGAAAAGCGACGCGAAAAAATGGATGTGGCTCAGGAGATCGCGGTAACTGACACGTAAGTCGCGCCAGACAATAGCGGTTTTTTCAGAATTATTAATAAACAATCAAGACTCCTTCCATTGACTGAATGAATTATACGAAAATTTTGGAGAAAATGCAAAAAAGTAAGTTACCGCGGATTTAGCAATAATCTGTTTTTACAACGGCAAATTGTTGAATAGGAGATCGAGTTTCAGGCACGTCCGCCTCCGGTGGATTTCGGGTTTCAATCCTCGCCTCGATGCTCTGCATAGAAACGCCTTTATGGCAATATCACCTTTATCGACTCGAATAAGCCTAATCAATCTGCCGGTGGCGGACAAGCCCAATCCGATCCTTCCACACGTCCGTCATTTTGATTGTTTATTTATCCATCGGAAACTAAATTTCATGGTTTAAAAATGGTGGTTAAAGTTAAGGTTTTATGCAATATAAATTAGGAATCATTGGCGGAACGGGAATATACGACTTGGAAGGCATCAAGGTCCGAGAGCGCGTCTTGCCCGACACGCCTTACGGAAAAGCGTCCGGCGAATTTATCATCGGCGAACTGTACGGCAAAGAAGTCGTCTTCCTCCCGCGCCACGGAAAAGGGCATCACATTGCGCCGACGTTTATCAATTACCGCGCGAATATTTACGGAATGAAACGCCTTGGGGTTACACATCTGATTTCCATTTCGGCGGTCGGAAGTTTTAAGGACGAGTTGAATCCCGGCTCGATTGTCTTTGTCGATCAGTACGTTGACCGGACGAAGGAGCGCGTTCACGACACATTTTTCGATGAAGGCGTCGCGGTTCACATCGCATTCGCCGATCCGGTTTGCCCATCGCTTCATGCAAAACTGATTGAAATCGCAAAAGAACTTGGCATTGATTATGCGCCATGGGGAACTTATCTGAACATCGAAGGACCGGCATTTTCAACGCGTGCCGAATCCCGGCTTTACCGCTCGTGGGGAATGGATGTAATCGGCATGACAAGTCTTTATGAGGCGAAATTAGCAAGAGAAGCCGAAATGCATTTTGCGCCGATAGCGCAGGTGACGGATTGCGACAGTTGGAAGGAAGAATCCGTCGATGTCGCCGTCGTTTTGGGTAATTTGGGAAAGGCATTAACGATCACGCGTGCGGTCATCAGAAAATTTATCGAAGAATTTCCCTATCCGGCAAGTTCCTGCGCCTGCGAAACCGCTTTGCGGGGAGCGCTCGTCACCGATCCGGCGGTCATTCCCGATTTGCTAAAAAAGAAATACGAATTATTGTTGAATAAATATCTTTAAATCATGTCTGGTTACGAAGGTATTTTTCCGCGTTTACGAACAGGAGGTTTTGTTAAGTGATCAAGAAGGTTCCGCCAACGGTTGACTTTATCGCGTTGGAACATGAAATGCTCGATTTTTGGGAAAAAAATCGAGTTTTCGACAAATTGGTCAATCAGAATTCGAACGCAGATCGGTGGTCTTTCATCGACGGACCGATCACCGCAAACAATCCGATGGGCGTTCATCATGCGTGGGGACGAACGCTGAAAGATATTTTTCACCGCTACAAAGCGATGAACGGTTTCCGCACACGCTATCAAAATGGCTTTGACTGTCAGGGATTATGGGTCGAGGTCGAAGTCGAGAAGGAACTTGGATTCAAATCCAAACGCGATATCGAAACTTACGGCATCGAAAATTTCGTCAATAAATGCAAAGAACGGGTACGGAAATATTCCAAAATCCAGACCGAACAATCAATCCGGTTGGGTTATTGGATGGATTGGGATAATTCGTACTACACCATGTCCGACGAAAACAACTATACGATCTGGTTATTCTTAAAAAAATGCCACGAGAACGGATGGATTTATAAAGGACATGATGTGATGCCATGGTGCACGCGTTGCGGTGCCGCGCTTTCCGAACACGAAATCGCCACCGAAGGCTACAAGGAAATAACGCACACCAGCGTCACTGTCCGATTTCCGCTGATGAATCGCGAAAACGAATATCTGTTAGTCTGGACGACAACACCATGGACGCTGACATCGAATACCGCCGCCGCGGTTCACCCAGAAATAATTTACCTAAAAGTTCGTCAGGGAACGGATTTTTATTACCTAATCGAAGGTCGCGAAAAAGAGGTGATGAAAGGTGAATTTTCTATCGAAGCCAAAATCACCGGCAAAGAAATGCTCGGCTGGAAATTCCACGGACCATTCGACGAATTGCCCGCTCAAAAAAACGTCCAGCATGTCGTCATCCCGTGGGAAGAAGTGACTGAAACCGAAGGCACCGGCATTGTCCATATCGCACCCGGATGCGGCCAGGAAGACCACGCGCTCGGCGTTCAGTTTAACCTTTCCACGATTGCGCCGCTCGATGAATTCGGTAATTACATCGAAGGCTTCGACTGGTTGACCGGCAGAAACGTCGATTCGATTACCAAGGATATTTTGAAGGACCTTGACCAAAAAGGAATTAAATACCGCGCCGATGCTTACACGCACCGCTATCCGATTTGCTGGCGCCACGGAACAGAACTGATCTTCCGTCTGGTTGATGAATGGTTCATTTCAATGGATGGCGCCCGGCAGGACATGATCGACGTTACGAAGAAAATCCGCTGGATTCCCGAATACGGTTTGACGCACGAACTCGACTGGCTGAAAAACATGCACGATTGGATGATCTCTAAAAAAAGATATTGGGGTTTGGCGCTTCCGATCTATGAATGTCCTTCCTGCAAACATGTCACAGTCATCGGGAGCCAAGAAGAATTGAAAGAACGCGCCGTTGAAGGTTGGGCGGAATTTGAAGGTCATTCGCCGCATCGTCCGTGGATTGATGCCGTGAAAATCAGATGCGAAAAGTGCGGCGAAATCGTCAGCCGAATTCCCGACGTTGGAAATCCATGGTTAGACGCCGGAATCGTTCCATATTCAACGCTTCATTATACGACGAATCGTTCTTATTGGGAAGAATGGTTTCCCGCCGATTTTATCTGCGAATCCCTGCCGGGACAGTTCCGGAACTGGTTCTATTCAATTTTGGCAATGAGCACGGTTCTGGAAAAACGCGAGCCTTTCCGCACAATTCTCGGTCATGCGCTGGTCAAAGATGAGCAGGGCAAAGACATGCACAAGAGCGCTGGCAATGCGATCTGGTTCGAGGAAGCCGCCGAGAAAATGGGCGTAGATGTCATGCGATGGCTTTACGCCGATCATAATCCAGTCAATAATTTGAACTTTGGTTATCATATTGCGCAGGATTTTCGGAAACACATCATCACGCTCTGGAATTCCTACTCGTTTTTTGCGACTTACGCGGAACTCGATCATTTTTCACCCGAGAAAAACCGTGTAGAAATAAAAGATTTGAGCGAACTCGACCGCTGGCTGTTGGCGCGGTTGAATTTACTGATCCGCGACGCCCGAAGAGAATTCGATAATTTCGCGACGCAGAAAGTCATGGCGACCATCGACGAATTTCTGGAAGTTTTATCCAACTGGTACATTCGCAGAAGCCGCCGCAGATTCTGGAAATCGGAAGACGATAAAGATAAATGGGCGGCTTATCAAACGCTCTATCAGGCGCTGAAAGGTTTGATTCTTGTGTTGGCGCCGGTCATTCCGTTCGTTACGGAATCCATCTATCAGAATTTGGTGCGCGGACTCGAACCGTCGGCTCCTGAAAGCATTCATCTTGACAAATTTCCTGTTGCCGACGAATCGTTGATCGACGATAACCTGCTTTGCAAAATTGATTCGGTTGTCAAAATCGTCGAGATGGGACGCGCCGCCCGCAATAAAGCGAATTTAAAAGTCCGCCAACCACTACAAAAAATTATTGTTAAATTGCCGAAAAGCGTGTCGCCAGATGAAATTCTCCTGCTATCAGGGCAGATTCTTGAAGAATTGAACATCAAAGCCGTCGAATTAACGCAAAATGACAGCGCGCTTTTTATTGTCACCATCAAACCCAATTTTGCATCACTGGGCGTGAAGTACGGAAAGTCGATGGAAGAAATCCAGACAGCCATCCGGGCGCTGAATCCGGACGAGACATACAAAAAGGTAGAAAGCGGCATTCCGATTGAACTTAAACTGTCTGATCGTATAATCACGCTCACGAAAGACGAATTGATCGTTGAAAGAAAAGACGTCGAAGGATTTTCAGGCGTTGCCGATGGCGAATATTCCGTTGGCATCGATACGCGGTTGACAGAAGACTTGATCCAAGAAGGCTTGGTGCGCGATTTTATACGCCACGTCCAAACGATGCGTAAAGAAGCCGATTTTCGAGTAGAAGATCGCATCCGGATCACATTTTCTGCCCCGGAAGAGATCGGCATCGCACTGGCGGAATTTGAAGAATATCTGAAAAATGAGACTCTTGCTAATCAAGTCCAAAGTACGTATTTTCAGGGTGAATTTGAGAAGGAATTGAAAATTGGAAATCATGTAGTTCACATTTCGATCAGTCGGTTGAACTAAGGATTCTGGAGACAAAATATGCAGGAGAATGTAAAAGTGAACAAATGGGGTCAAGAAGACCTCGATTATTTTAAAGCGTTGATTCTGAGAAAACGGGAAGAAACGATCAAGGAAATAAAACGGCTGGAATCTACTACGGTCAATGATAATACGCGGCAGGACAGCACAACGCTTGACTCGACCTATTCATATCATATGGCGGATGTCGGGACCGACTCGGATGAACGCGAAAAAGCCTTTCTCTGGCTCTCTCGCGCAAACAAGTATCTGACCTATTTGAATCAGGCGTTGGAACGCATCAAAAACGGCGAGTACGGCGTCTGTATTGAATGTGGCGAATTGATCCCGAAGGAACGTCTCGAGGAAGTTCCTCACACTCAGCACTGCGTCAAATGCAAAAATAAACCCAAGGGTTAATACCGGCTCGCATCCTCTCGCCTGAAAATACCTTTATTTAACCATTAATGAACACTCATAAACGCAAATTCCGAAGTTACGGGATTCTCAATAAAATCGAGATTATTAGCGTCCATTCACAGTTTCTTCAAAGGATCTCTAAGGTCCGGGACTTTCTTAGACCGATTTGCCAGTATGTAGGTTTCATTAAAAAATTTCAGTGGACAATCACACCGTTTTTATTTACCTTATTTCTGAATGAAGAGGTTAATTCGGAAATCGAAACACCCAAAAACAAGAGTTAACAATCAGACAATCACGCTCAGAACAGGCTTATCATAGCGGTAAGACGAATGATCATGTTCTTGGAACCAAGTCATTTTTTCAAAAGAAAGATCAGGACTCAGACATATCAAGAAATGTATCGAATCAGTTGCGGACGTTTGTTGTTGCACAGGAATCAGATACGCGACTGGACATTTTTCTTTCCGATCGTATCCAAACGTTAAGCCGGTCGAAGATTTCCAACTTAATTCGCACCGGTTTGGTGACGGTCAATCGGGCAACTGTAAAGTCGGGCTATTCATTGCGAGGCGGCGATGAAATCAACGTCGTCCTCCCAACACCCGAACCGAGTGAAATTCCACCGGAAAATATCCCAATCCGAGTTTTATATGAAGACGAATATTTTATCGCAGTTGATAAAGCGCCGGGAATGGTTGTTCATCCTGGAGCCGGCGTTTTTCTGGGAACGCTAACCGGCGCGCTCCGGAATTATACGGATCGCCTAAGCATGGTAAATGGTCCTCTGAAGCCCGGATTAGTACACCGGTTAGATAAAGACACGAGCGGTGTCATTATTGCCGCCAAAAGCGATGAATCATACTGGAAAATTGCACGACTGTTTGCTGACAGGGAAATCTACAAAGAATACCGTGCGCTGGTTTGGGGAACACCTGAACCGCATATCGGTTTGATCGACGCGCCGATCGGAAGAAGTCAGAATAACCGGAAAAAATTTACCGTGACGCAATCGGGAAGAAATGCGCGGACGCGTTATGAAATCTTGCAAGATTTCGATATCATGTCGTTTCTTCAAGTGATTTTGGAAACCGGACGCACTCACCAGATCCGCGTCCATTTCGCACACGTCGGTCACCCAGTCGTCGGCGATCCGATCTACGGCGGCGGCATTAAATATCTGCTCCGCCACACGAAAGCAGAAAACGATCTGGGAAACCGCGTAATGACTTTAGTCCAACGCCAAATGCTCCACGCGCACCGGATTCGGTTTATCCACCCAATAACTGGCGTGGAAATCGAAATCGTGGCGCCGATTCCCGAAGATTTTATAGCCATTGAAAAAGTATTGTCGAAAAAATGAGCGAAGAATTGACGACTCAGGAATTGCTATCGCGGTTCACCCGCTATCTTAAACAGGAACGCGGTTATTCGGCACACACGATTGAAGCCTACGAATGCGATATCAATCAGTTTTTTCTGTTTTTTGCCGAATATTCAAACACAGTCCCGATTCAAATCAATGACATTGGGAAAATCGCAGTTCGTCATTATCTCGGAATGCTTTCGGAAGCGGGTCTGGAAATGACGTCTATATCACGCAAGCTGGCATCTCTCAAGTCGTTTTTCAAATTTTTAACGATCCAAAAAATTATTCCGAGAAATCCGGCTTCTATGGTCAAATCACCAAAGACGAAAAAACGTCTGCCCATCGTCATTTCCGAAGAGCAGATCACCCGCGTGATGGAAATCCCGGATTCCGATACGTTCATCGGGCAACGCAACCGCGCAATTATGGAACTATTTTACAGTAGCGGTATCCGTCTGAACGAATTGCTGTCGCTCAACATCGGTGACATCAATTTTTATAACCTAACGATCCGCGTTTTAGGAAAAGGTTCCAAGGAGCGAATCGTTCCGTTCACAAAACGCGCAAATAACGCACTGGAATCGTATCTGAAATTCCGGAAAGAAGAGTTTGGAGACCTGAAGTTGGAAAGTCCGCTGTTCATCAGCAGTCTTAGCAGACGGATTTCAAGACCCTGGGTTCAGAAGATCGTCACCGCGCTTCTCAAATCAGTTTCCGAGCAGGATCATCTTAGTCCGCATACATTGCGGCATTCGTTCGCATCGCATCTGCTCGACAAAGGCGCGGATTTGAATGCCGTGAAAGATATGCTTGGGCATAGCAGTCTCAGCACGACACAACTTTATACGCACATTCAAATTGGAAAACTTAAGGAAGTCTACAAACAGGCTCATCCGCATGGTGAATAATCAATAAAAGAAGGAGTATTTTTATGAACATCGAACTGACATCGAGACACTATGAACCTTCTGACCGCGTGAAGGAACACGTCAACAAAGAACTCACTAACCTCAGTGAATTCGAGAATCTGATTTCCAAATGCAAGGTCATTCTTGAAAAAACCAAAGACGGAGAAACGATTACGCTCACACTTCATGTTTCGGGCAAGGACATGATCTCTACGGAATGCACTGATGACATGGTGAAGTCAATCGACTCCGCCGTAGAAAAAATGGGGCGGCAGTTACGTAAATTCAAAGATAAAAGGATTTCCCATTGATGGAAAACTATTTGACAGTCGAAAATCTTTTCAAAGATAATCGCAAGAAACTGCGACTTAGCCGGATTAACGACGGCGTAGGTCAGGAACGGTTGATCAAATCGTCGAAAATGAATCGACCGGGACTCGAGCTTTCCGGATTCTGGGATTATTTCGACAAAGCCCGCATTCAGTTATTCGGAATGAAGGAGAAAAAATATCTCGATACTCTCTCCGAAGATGGACGTATCTCCATTTTTACTAAACTGTTTTCAACGGAAATTCCAGCCGCGATTTTCGCGCACGGTACAAAACCGTTTCCGGAAGCGATTTCTTTCGCCAACACACATAATATCTCGCTAATGTCCACACCGCTGACAACCAGCCACATCGTTTCACAGATGATGGATTATTTGGACTGGCATCTGGCGCCAACGACAGTCATTCATGGTTCTCTGGTCGATGTCTATGGCGTCGGTATTCTGTTTACGGGACGAAGCGGGATCGGAAAGAGTGAGATCACACTCGATCTTGTCGAGCGAGGACAGCGGCTCGTTGCTGACGACCTTGTCAAGATCATTCGCCGCGCCGACAACGTCATCATTGGAACTGGATTAGAAAACCATGAACATTTGCTCGAAATCCGCGGATTGGGAATCGTTGATGTGAAGAGCGTATTCGGAATCCGTGCGATTCGCCAACAGAAGCGCATCGAAGTGCTCGTCGAACTTCTGGACTGGGATGAGAACATGGCTTATGAACGAGTCGGAGCGACACAGAAAAGCACGAAAATTCTGGGCGTTGCGGCGTCATACATTAAACTACCAATTTATCCCGGAAAAAATATCACCGTCATCGCAGAAGTCATCGCCCTCAACCACATTCTAAATTTCATGGGCAAAAACGCCGCAAAGGAATTTCAGAAGAAACTGTTGGCGACCATTCGGAAAAAGACCCAGCAAAACGATCTCGAATCTTACCTAAAAAAGGATTATGAATAAACGGAGAAACTCGAAATGAGAGCCATCATTCCGGCGGCAGGCGTCGGCGAACGACTCAGACCGCTGACATTGACCAAACCAAAAGTTCTGTTGCCTGTCGCCGACAAACCAATTCTCGGTCATATTTATGATCGGATCATCTTGTCCGGAATCCGGGACGCAACTGTTATCGTCGGCTACAAATCCCAACAGGTGATCGATTACTCGAAGTCGAACTTCGATCTGAACTTCCGATTCATCCACCAAACCGAACGGCGTGGCTTAGGTCATGCGGTTGGCTTGGGACTTGAAAACATCGATGAACCGGTTTTAATTTTGCTCGGCGATACAATTCTTGATTTGAATTTCTCCGAATTCACTAAAAGTAGAGAGAATGTCATCGGCGTCATGAAAGTCGACGATCCTCGACGGTTTGGCATGGTTGAACTCAAAGACGGATGGATAACCCGACTTGTCGAAAAGCCAAAGAAATTTGACGGCGATCTCGCCATTGCCGGGATTTACCTCATTCAAAATCAATCCAAGCTGAAGAGCGCTGTTGATCAGATCATTGCGGAAAATATCACGACCAAAGGCGAGTTTCAACTAACGGACGCTCTCCAGATGATGCTTTCTCGCGGAGAGAAAATTAAAACCGAAATGATCGCGGCATGTCATGATTGTGGCACGCGGGAAACATTGCTAAAAGCCAACCGCATTCTGCTCGCAAACCTTAAACAAAATGGAAGACAATACCCGGACACGACGATCATTCCCCCGGTTTACATTCATCCGGATGCGATCATTCGCGAATCAACTATCGGTCCATACGTCAGCATCGGCGCCGGAGCGGAATTGACTCGAACAGTCGTTACCGATTCAATCGTTTCCGAAAAAGCCATTTTGCAAGACGCAATTTTGAATAACAGCCTCATCGGCGCGAACGCCGAAGTCAAGGGCGCCAGCGGAGTTTTTGATCTGGGCGACTTTTCTCGACAGAATTTGAGTTGATTTTATAATCGATGTTGATTAGTTTTACAAGATTTTTTTAAAAAGGAGTTATATGAAAAAATATTTATTTACATCTGAATCCGTAACCGAAGGACATCCCGATAAAGTCTGCGATCAGGTTTCTGACGCAATTCTCGATGCTCTAATTGTAAAAGACCCAGAAAGCCGCGTCGCTTGTGAAACGCTCACGACGACAGGTTTGGTCATGGTTGCCGGCGAAATTTCCACGAAAATTTGGGTCGATATTCCCACCGTCGTCCGGCAAACGCTCGAAAAGATCGGCTACACCGATCCGCATTTCGGGCTCGATTGTCGGAGCTGCTCGGTCATCACCGCAATTCATGAACAAAGCGAGAATATCGCACTGGGCGTAAATGAAACAGAAAACCACGAGCAGGGCGCCGGAGATCAAGGCTTGATGTTTGGTTATGCGTGCGATGAAACACCGGAATTGATGCCATTGCCGATCAGCCTCGCCAATAAAATCACCATGCGTCTCGCGGAAGTTCGGAAAAAAGGCATCCTGAACTGGGTGCGCCCGGACGGAAAATCGCAAGTAACTGTAGAATATATCGACGGCGTACCTCAACGCGTTACCAGCGTCGTCGTTGCCGTTCATCACAATCCGGAAGTCTCGCACGAGAAGATCGTTGCCGACGTCCGTAAGTATGTCATCCAGCCGGTTTGTCAAGAATATTTGACTCCTGAAACGAAATATTACATCAACGCGACCGGTATTTTCACAGTCGGCGGACCGGAAGCGGATACCGGCGTAACCGGACGCAAGATTATCGTCGATACCTACGGCGGAATGGGTCGTCACGGCGGCGGTGCATTTTCCGGAAAAGATCCATCAAAAGTCGATCGATCCGCATCGTATATGGCGCGTTACGTCGCCAAGAATATCGTCGCTTCGGGGTTGGCTTCCCGCTGTGAAGTTCAATTGGCATATTCGATCGGCGTCGCCGATCCGGTTTCGGTTCGTGTCGATACGTTTGGAACCGGAAAAGTTGATGATGACGAAATCGCGACAGCGATTTGGAAAGTCTTTCCGCTCAAACCGGCGCAGATCATCAAACATTTGAATTTAAAACGCCCGATTTACATGAAAACAGCGGCTTATGGTCACTTCGGCCGCGAAGACGATGATTTTACATGGGAAAAGAAGGATAAAGCTGAAGAATTGAAAAATTATTTTGGAGATAAAAAATGATTGGAAAGATCAAAGACATTAAGCTCGCCGACGCTGGGCGGCTGAAAATTGAATGGGCAGAAGCGCACATGCCTGTTTTAATGGCGCTGAAAAAAAAATACATCGAAACGAAACCGCTCGCCGGGATGCGCATCAGCGGTTGTCTGCACGTCACCAAAGAAACGGCGGTCTTAATAAAAACACTCATCGCCGCAGGAGCGGAGGTAGCCTGGAGCGGTTGCAATCCATTAAGCACTCAGGACGATGTCGCCGCGGCTCTTTATGCCGATGGCGTTCCGATCTGGGCATGGCGCGGATTAAACACCGAAGAATTTTACTGGTGTATCGAGCAAACTCTTCAACAAAAACCAACGGCAACGCTTGATGACGGCGCCGACCTCGTTTTTACGATCCACAACAAACACCCTGAATTAGCCAAACAGGTGCTGGGCGGCTCGGAAGAAACGACCACCGGCGTGCATCGTCTCAGAGCAATGGGTAACGCCGGGAAACTTCTCTATCCGATCGTCGCTGTCAACGATGCCGAAACGAAGTGGGATTTCGATAACGTGTATGGAACCGGTCAATCGTCTATCGATGGAATTCTTCGGGCAACTTCCATTTTACTCGCCGGAAAGACATTCGTAGTCGCCGGCTACGGACATTGCGGCAAGGGCGTCGCTATGCGCGCTAAAGGGATGGGCGCAGATGTAATCGCAACCGAAGTCAAACCGACCGCCGCCTTGAAGTCAATTCTCGATGGTGTTCGCGTAATGAAGATGGACGAAGCCGCCAAGATCGGAGACATTTTCATCACCGCCACCGGTATGAAAGAAGTAATCGTCAAACGGCATTTCGAGGCAATGAAAGACGGCGCAATCGTTTGCAATACCGGGCATTACGACTGTGAACTTGATTTGAAAGAACTCGAAACGATAACGGTTTCCAAGAACGAAGTTCGTCCGAATTGCGTTCAATATACTCTGAAAAACGGAAAACGTATTTTCGTTCTTGCCGAAGGGCGTTTAGTCAACCTCGCCGCCGCCGAAGGGCATCCGTCCGAAGTCATGGATATGTCGTTCGCCAACCAGTTTATGGCGGTGTTATTTATCGCCCAAAAGGGCGCCCATCTGGAAAAGAAAGTGTACGACATTACCGAGGAGCAGGATCAGGAAATCGCCCAACTGAAATTGGAAACAATGAGTGTTTCCATCGACAAACTGACCGAATCACAGATTCGTTATCAGACCGCGTACAACGAAGGAACCTGAGTATTCCGGCTTCTCAGAAGGGAATTTCCCATAGGAATTGAGAAGTGAAAAAAGTCTTACTCTATCTGAATATCCTCGCTCTCTGCGGGATATGGAGTTGTGAGTTTGACTTTCCTACTCTGCCAAAACTTCCCGGAAAATGGGACTCCAAGGTCATTATTCCCGCGTTAAATCAGTCTTATAGCGTTTCAGATCTGATTTACAATTCCTCGAAGAATTTTGGGAATCCAATTTTCGCTGACACCTCCGGAAATCTGTTTCACTTTGCAGTCGATTCGTTTCCAAACGCTATCTCCATGGCGGACAGTTTTTGGACATTGCCTTCATCCGAAGACTCCTCGGCAATCGAGATGTCCAAACACGTCCGGATCAATCCGAATCAAAGCATCAAGACGTTTCAGTTCTCGATTCGCCATAAAACCGACGACTCAAAAGCCCTGATTAAAACCGGTTTAATCGACAATCAAAGCGGCGCGGATGTCAATCGTTTGTTTCTATCTGTTTCGCTCAGCGATACATTTCCAAACGACGTTCGCGTAATTGTTGCTTGCAGAAATTTTGAAAATGCCGCAGACGGAACAATGCTTCGAGATACTTTAACGCTGGCGGTCGATTCCCTTTTCCAAGAAACCGAGATCGATGTTTCAAGCGATTCGCTTGTCAGAATAAGCAATCATTCAACCATCGATTCTCTTCAATTCGACGTCACGGTCGAAGTTCAGGGAACGCTCATAGTACCCGTTTCTTCGCTGAGTCAACATCTTTCGGTGAAAATTGGAATCTCGCCGATCCATTTGGATAATTTCTACGGAACTGTTTTTGCCACCGGACAACACGCCACGCAACTTTTCTATAACAGTCCTGCAGGCGCTGAAGATATCATATTCGATTCGACGAGCGTTCGACTCATTATCGATGATCCGAGAAACGATTTCACTCAAATCCAAACAACGATTACGGGCGAAAAATTCGGAGAACCCGACTCTTCGCTGGACTCGGTTTTCACGTTGAGTGCCGATACATTTTACGTACAAATTTCAGACGTGATTTCTAATCTACCCGATAGCGTTCGATTCCGCGTTAAAGCTTCCCTGCCAAACGGCTGGTTCAACGCCGGACAGGTTCTGAACCAGAACATCCTAGTCAAATATGAAATTTCGGCGCCGCTGATTTTTACATTACCGCCGGTTGTTTTCCTCGCCGCCGCCGATCCGACGACGTTTTTCATCACCGACAGTTCGACTCGCTCAAATATCACTAAAGCGCAAAACGGCGCGGAAATGGACATTTTCATCGAAAACCGATCACCATTTCATGGGAACTTATTCATTCTGATTGGAAACTTTCCGTTCTTCCCGACAGACTCTACGCAAACCAAGGCAGGTTTTAGTTGGGAAAACAACTCGTGGTTTCACTTCGGAACCGACACGCAGATCGTCATGGTTGATACGTTGGCAGCTATGGGATTTACGGAAGCGACTTATAAGGACGGCGAATTGGTTCGAGCCGGCAAATCTTCGCAGGTTTATTTATCAAGCCCGACCGCCATTGCATTGATGGAAGATTCCTGTTACATCGAGCCTATTTTTCAGTTCATCAATTCAGAATCTGTTAAAACCGGATTGAAAAATAATCAGTCGATTCACCTAAAGACCTATTTGAATTTGCTTTTCGACCCTGTCGCAATTTCGCGGTCATGGAAGGACACGGCAAACACGGAATGAAATCTATCGATAAAATATCAAAACCAATGCGCAGATCGTTGATGACAGCCGTATTGGTTTTTATCATTGCAGGCGAGGCATCGGCTCAATCATACGACAACGCAAGATCCAATTCGCTCGGCGGTTCTTTTACGGCAATTTCGCGAGGCGTGTTCAGCGTCGGATTCAACCCAGCAAATCTGGCTCTGCCGTCCCAGTATAAATCTTATTTCACGTTGTTTGGGATCAACAGCTACGCTACCAACAATTTCTACTCGCTGACGACGAGCGCGAAATATGGCGGAAAAGATCTGACAGCCGACAATCAAAAACTTCAGAAGGAATTTTTATCTGAATTGCCTACAGACGGTTGGCGTTCTTCTATGGGTCTCAATATGCCCGCGCCGTTAGTTAGTTTTTCATCTGGAAACAAGGCGTTTACCGCAAATTTATTATACGTCACCGACTACTACGTTTCCAAACCGGCGCTGGATTTGATTTTCGGAAATTTGCAGAAAGGAATCGATTATCAGTTGGATTTAAGATGCGACGCGTTGACGGCTCTCGAATACGCTTACTCGATGGGAATTCCGTATGAAAAAATGGCGTTCGGTTTTTCTATCAAATATTATCAGGGCTTAGGTTATTACGGACTCGATCCCGATCATCGAACCGGTTCCGTCATGGTCGATACCGCCAATTTCATCTTAAAAGGCTCTGGCGATTACATTTTTAGGCAATCGACGCAGGGGCGCGGATTTGGTTTCGATTTCGGCATCGCTTTTCAAGATTTAAACGGTTGGCAATTAGGAATCAGCCTGATCAATGTCGGCTCGAGCATCTGCTGGAACTCCGAAACGCTGGTTTCCAAAACGCTGAAAGATTGGCCTCTGGGCTTGATGGGCTGGATGATCAAAGACGGCTATATGAAGAACAGCGACATCGATCTGGATTTTGACGGCGAATCGTATCAATATTCTTTTGAAATAAAAGACGTCAATCGGGACAATTTTCTCGAAGGCGACAGTTCATACGGCGACTATCTTGTCAGTCATCGAAAAATCACAACCGATACAACCGTTTTCATCACGCATCTGCCACTGGTTTTACGCATCGGATTGGCGAGACAGGTCAATCCGGACTTGCTGGTAGCGGCGGACTTTGCGGCATCCTTTCAGGAAAGTTTGAATTACTGGAAAGGCTGGCGAACTTCGGTCGGCGTCGAGTATTCTTACTTTAAAAAATTCCCGTTCCGCATGGGATTTGCGTTGGGCGGTTTGAGTGGATATGAAATTGATCTCGGAACAGGATTGAGTCTTGGTTTTGCACATCTCGATTGGTCGATCGGATTTCATCGCGGAATCTGGATTCATACGGCGCAGGGGCTGAATTTTTCACTCGGCGTTTATTTTACTGGCAAAACAAAGAAGTAAAATTTTTAACACTTTGACGGATAACCATTAGCCAATTGCTTAATCACAGACAAATTTCCCGAATTTTACCCATAATTATCGTCGTCGGCATTTCGGTTAGTTGTACCTACGATCCGTTTCCTTCGCCGGATATGCCAAAATTCTATCAAACTCTGAATATACCATTGGCAGAAATTTCATTGCCGATTTCCGGACTGGTGGATTCGACCAACTTTATTTTCGGCGATTCTTCCGCCGACATGATCTATTTTAAGTTCGGCGGGTTGCTCGACACTGTGACGCTGACCGAAAACATTTTCGTAATTCCGGCAGGCGATCCCGTCAATATGCGGCAAGATTTTTCACAGATTTCTTCGGCGAACAATCCGATCGACATTTCAATTTCCCGGCAAATCAAACTTTCCGAACAATTCGGACTGCCGCTCCCCCAAGCGCAAGATGTCATCCTGCCTTCTATCGAACGAACAACATTTCCCGAATCCGAAAGTTCTTATCAAATTTTTGACCGATACGGCGTTCCCTATTTCGAACGGGTAGATTATATCACGGTCGGTCGCGGCACATTTAGCACCGAAATCGAAAACCAATTGCTGGTTGATCTGGATTCCGTCAAACTACAACTGCTGAACCGGAACGATGAAGTGCTGGTCACTTCGTTCTATGAATCGATTCCGAGTGGACAGACGCGTTCTAACCGCGTTCCAGGAAATCTTGACGGAAAACGGCTTCAGGATTCTATTCGGGTCGTCTATACAGCCATCATCGCCGGAAGTAACGGTCAGCCTGTTATGATTCCCGCCGGCACCGATCCGTACATGCGCATTGGTGCGCGTTTCGAGGTCAATGAGATCGAAAGTTGCACCGGCATTCCTAAACCTATTGAGATTACCGAAAGCGAAGCGATTCCGCCGTCAAATAACACGATTATCCGAGGATTCATCGGACAAACGATAACCGGAACGCTCGACACGAACATCATCGCCTTATCGTTAAACAACCAAACGCCACTCAATGTTGGAATGCGGATCAACTTCAATAATTTTTTTGGCGAGACCGGCGTGCTTTCGGTCGATACCGTCATGAATGCCATGCAGTCGGGGACGACTTACGAACGATTCGATCTCGATACGCTTCGAAATCCGGATGGCGTTTCCATCGCCGATTCGTTCACGGTTTCGACGCAAATTCTCCTTCTGCCCGATCCCGGAGACACGGTCGTAACCATTCCGCTGAACATGACTGATGACGACTACCTGGACGTCTCGATCGGAATTTCCGCCATCAAATTCAACCAGATCGATGGTTTCTTCAACGAAACATTCCAGATTCCGCCGATGACGATTCGGAACGTTCCAAAAGGATTCGGCAATGTTGATTTCGATCAGGTCTTGCTGAACTTAACATTTTTTAACGAGATTCAAGCGCAAACAAACCTGAGTTTTTCCATTCAAGGGTTCCGTACTGGAATGAATCCCGAACTGGTCTCTGCCGATGGAGAAATTTCTAAAGCAACCGATCAAAAACCTGTGGCTAAATCCGAACTGGACATCGACATCGCGCCGGTTTTCAACATGGTTCCCGATTCGATTATCGTTTCCGGCGAAGCGGCGATTCCGGCGAGCGACACATCTAAACTTCAGGTCAATAAAAGTTTCTGGGGCGAATATGAGATCGTCGTTCCTTTCCGACTGAAAATGAATCCGATGACTTTCATTCCCGCGAACTCCAACAAAATCTCACCCATGGATAAAAAGACGCGCCACCAGATTCGATCGGGTCTCATTGAGGCATCTATTTTAACGGATGTGGAAAACGACTTTCCGATGACCGGAAGTCTGGAAATTCTCATCGCAAATTATGATTATTTTCCATTAAGCATCGATTCACTGGATTCGGGATATTTTCAAATTAACGATTCATTGTTCACCATGACCGACACCGGTTGGGTTCATATCGAATATGACACATTAATGCGAATCGATCTGCCAATGCCGTTAAAGATGGACGACGAAGGGCGCGTCGTCATTCCCGGATACCGGCGCCATACAGCCGAACTGGATTCATCGCGGCTGGAATTTCTCATGAGCGATCAGACGCATTACATCCGTCCGAGAATTCATTTAGATGGAACGGATGATTTTGTCACCATCGGATTTTTCGACAAAGTGAATGTCATGTCGCTGATGTCGCTGACGCTTGACGCAGGTGAATTTTTCTCGGAAGATGAGGAAGATTCTTTAACAAAACCAATTATTCAACCCAAACAACTACCTAAGAGAAAATGAGCCAGCGATGCATACGCGAGTGATCGTCTCGTATTTACTTTTTGGCTTGGCGTTGGTAACGACGATTGATGGGCAGACGCGCCGGGATCCGCGCGCGGTGGCAATGGGCGGAGCTTACGGCTCCGTTTCACGAGGCATTTTCTGCATCGATTACAATCCGGCGAATCTCGCCATCGAGCATCAATACAAATCCTACCGCATCTGGACGGGATTAAATATGAGCCTTTCGAGCAATTTTCTGTCGCTGAACGGATATAAAAAATACAACGGAAAAAATCTGGAAGCCAACGACGGCGCATTAAAACAGGAATTCCTCGATGAAATCCCGGCCGACGGATGGCGGTTCTTCACCGATACGCACATCGCTCTTCCATTCATCAATTATTCATATGATAATAAGGCAATTACTTCTGACTTGATCGCTATTGGCGATCTCGGTCTGCCGCGCGGACTTGTCCGTTTCATTTTCAACGGAAATCCGATCGGCGAGAATCTGGACATCAAATTTTCCGAAGAATTTCTGTTGATGTCTCAGTGGAGTTATTCCATGGCATTTCCCGTGAAGGATTTCTTGCTCGGTTTCACGTTCAAATACCTGCAAGGCATCGGCTATATCGGTCTGAATCCGGATTCTTCATACGGCTACATCAACACATATTTCGAGCAAGGAAAAGATTACATCGACGGCGAGGCGAAATATCTGTTCCAGCAATCGCTCGGCGGACGCGGTTTTGCCATGGATTTAGGTTTCTCGACAAAGGAAATAGACGGTTACCGGTTTGGCTTGTCGCTGACGAATCTTTTCGGAAGAATCTACTGGGGAAAACGAACGCTATTCTCGCGAATCGCCGACCCGGAAAAAATTCTTCCCTGGAATGGGAATTATTTTCAATACGAATTCCAGATCAACGAGGCGAGTTTCGACAAGTTCTTCGAAGAAGACGCCTATAAGAAAATCTTTCCGGGAAAGGGAAAACCCATCGAAGACTCAACCAAATTCTCGATCAGTTATCCGACATTGGCGCGTTTCAGCGTCTCGAAACAATTCGATGAAAAGACACTTGTCTCCAGCGATTTCGTGACCGGATTTGAGAACAGGCTCTTCTCGTTCGGCGCATGGAAATGGTGCCTCGGCGCCGAGATCACCCGATCTCCCAAATGGCCGGTGCGGGTTGGCGTCTCTCTCGGCGGAAGAGATCACAGGGAATTATCATTCGGTAGCGGTTATCACACGGGCTTTTTGCATCTCGATTGGGCAATCGGACTGAATCACGGTCTTTGGATAACATCCGCCAAAGGCTTGAATTTTAGTTTCTCCGCTTATACAACCGGCAAACGCAAATAATCAAAACAGTGAAAACTCATCGGGTTTCTGTTCAATAATTTGATTCTTTTTTAACTTTCAATCAGGAAAATAAATCATTCAACAGAATTTTTTATTTCCTAAATTCCGTTTTTATTATTATTGATTGTTTTAGATAGAATGAGGTTATTAAATGAGTATTGAGATACGTGAAGTTAAAACACGGCAGGAACTGAAGAAATTCATCCGGTTTCCGCATTCCATTTACAAGGGAAACGCCTATTGGGTGCCCGGATTGGACTTCGATGAAATGAACACCCTGAGCAGAAACAAGAATCCAGCATTCGAGGTCTGCGAGGCACGCTACTGGTTAGCCTACAAAGATGGCAAGATCGCCGGCCGCATCGCCGGCATTTTAAATCATGCCTACATCGAAAAATGGAAAAACCGTTATATTCGGTTTGGTTGGATCGATTTTATCGACGACGAAGAGGTTTCAAAGGCGCTTTTACAAGCCGTCGAAAACTGGGCAAAGGAAATCGGAATGACCGCCGTTCACGGTCCACTCGGTTTCACCGACCTGGATTATGAAGGGATGTTGGTCGAAGGATTTGACAAACTCGGAACGATGGCGACGATTTACAACCATCCGTACTATCCAGTTCATCTCGAAAAACTCGGCTATCGAAAGGACGTCGATTGGGTGGAGTATGAATCATCGGTTCCCACGGAAATCCCCGCAAGGATCGAAGAGATTGCCGCCAATGTTCGTGAAAAACTGAATCTTCGAACACTGAAAGTAAAAAAGGCGAAAGAATTATTGCCTTATGCGCCACGTATTTTTGAGGTTGTTGATGCATCTTATTCCGGACTTTACGGCACCGTTCCGCTAACTAAAAAACAAGTGGAAGCTTACACAAAACAATACTTCGGATTCATCCGCCCGGATTTCGTGTCCGTCGTGGTTGATGGAAATGACCGCGTGATTGGTTTCGGTATCACGATGCCATCGCTATCTAAAGCGCTCCAAAAATCGCGCGGCAAGCTTTTTCCGTTCGGCTTCATTCACCTGCTTCGCGCCCTGAAAAAGAACGACATGGCTGATATGTATCTGATCGGGATTCTACCCGAATATCAGGGTAAAGGCGTTAACGCGCTGATCCTGTGCGAAATCGGCAAGACGTTCATCCAAAACGGCATCGTCCACGTGGAAACCAATCCGGAACTCGAACAAAATCTGAAAGTTCAGGCGCAATGGAAATTCTTCGACACACGCCAGCATAAACGTCGTCGGGTTTTTATCAAACAGATTGCCTGATGCACTTCATCCCAAACCGATTCCGGTGGGAACTGGCAAAGCGCTCTCGTTTGAATGATTCGTTAACTCAGATACTCTATACAGCCGTCCCATTAATGTTACAAATAGCGAAACCATATAAATCCTGGTTTTATTCGAAAGCAGAAAAAGAAATTGAAAGAAAATAATCATATCTTAGCCGGCGACCGCATCGGAAAATTGTTGGTACAATTGTCTTTTCCGGCGATGATCGGAATGGTTGTCCAATCACTGTACAACGTCGTGGATTCGATTTTCGTCGGACGCGGTGTCGGCATGCTGGGAATTGCGGGAATCGCCATCGTTTTCCCGATCCAGATGGTTATGAGCGCGGTCGCGCAAATGCTGGGAATCGGCGGCGCATCGCTTATTTCGCGCAGTCTCGGCGAAGGAAACCTGCCGCGCGCCAACCGAACTTTCGGCAACGTTCTGACGGGAGTCATCGTGATCGGCGCGATTTTTGCGACGTTGGGCAACATCTTTATCGACGAACTGCTGAAACTGTTCGGCGCGACTGACTCGATCCTTCCGTACGCTAAAGATTACGCCAGCATCATCCTTTTCGGGTCAGTCCTTTTTTCTTTTGCTATGGCAACAAACGGAACCATTCGCGCCGAAGGCAAGGCGAAGGTCGCCATGACGACGATGCTGATTTCTGCCGGGCTGAATACGATCCTCGATCCGATTTTCATTTTCTGGTTCGGCTGGGGAATCAAAGGCGCCGCCTGGGCAACGGTTCTTTCTCAGGCCGTGACCGTCGTCTATCTCGTTTATTATTTTTGGGCGGGCAAAAGCATTCTGAAATTGTCCCGGCAGGATTTTATGATCGACCTGAAAATCATGCGCGAAATCGTCGCCGTCGGTTCCGCTTCATTTTTCAGGATGGTGTCATCGAGTTTCATCGCCGTCGTCGCGAATCACTCTTTGAAATTTTACGGCGGCGATGTGTATATCGCTATTTTTGGTATCATCAACCGGTTGGTGGCATTTGTGATGATGCCAATGTTGGGCATTTCCATGGGCGTCCAACCGATCGCCGGTTACAATTTCGGCGCGAAACGTTATGACAAAGCCCGACGAGCCGTTCATCTCGGAAACAAAGCCGCGACCGGTATTTCAATTCTCGGTTTTCTCGTGCTGTTTCTGTTTCCAAAAGCTCTCCTGAGTCTTTTTACAACCGACCAACAGTTGATCGAACACGGCGTTCCGGCAATGCGCATTTTCGTATCATCGCTTCCACTGCTTGGTTTTATCATCACCGGAGGCACACTTTTTCAGTCTATCGGAAAAGCCAAACAAGCGCTTTACCTTGCCGTATTCCGGCAGATTTGTCTCATCCCGTTACTGCTAATTCTTCCACCATTGTTCCGAACGACAGGAATCTGGCTTTCATTTCCGATCACAGACGTGATTTTCTTCTTTGTAACATGGGAAATGTATCAGCGGCAAATGAAGGACTTATCCCTCAAAACCTAACGTTGATATCATTCGTACTTCAATGCTTCAACCGGATTAGACGTCGCGGCGCGAATCGCCTGTTGACTGACAGTTCCAATGGCGATAATGAACGCCACGAATCCGGCTAGAAAGAACGAACCAAAATCGTACGGAATCCGATAAGCGAAGTTCAGAAAAATGCTTCTGACGGACGCGCCGAGCGCTTTCCGGATGCCGATCTCTTTCGTGCGCTGAACAATGGTAAACGACGCGAGTCCGAAAAGTCCCAGGCAGGCGATGAAAATCCCCAACCCGGAAAAGATCGTAACGATTTTCCGCGTGTCCTGTTCGGAGCGATAAAGTTGCGCGAAATCCTCATCGAAAAAGACATACTCGAACGCCTGATCGCTTGCAAATTCTTTCCAGGTTTTCTCCATATAAGCGATGGTTTCCCGGACATTTTCCGGCTTGACGCGCACGGAAACGCAACGCCTCAACTGCCCGCGCTGGAAGAGTTCGATTGCCAGCGGACAAATTTCATGATGAAGCGATTGATAATGAAAATCCTTGACGACACCGATGATTTCATGACGAATGTCGCCGCGCTCCGGCGGTCCGTATTCCATTATCCCTTTTCCGACAACCGGTTCTTCGATCCCAAAGGCTTTGACAGCCGATTCATTCATAACCACAGCGGGCGCGGCGTCGGAATGCTGGGAATTGCGGGAATTGCCGTTGTTTTTCCTAACGGTCTCGGGCTTTACGATGTGCGAAGCATTTAAGCGAACGGAGTGAGCCGCAAAACCCATGTTAGGTGCAGTATTGTGTCATTCAGGTTCTTTGTTTAATAATGTTCTCCAAACGGTCGCTCTGTAATTTTCCTTGCTAATTTGTTGACCGTAATGCATTACTTTCTCAATTTTGTATTTCTGTCCAAAATGCTTGTTAAGTATGTCGTATGTAATATTTCCAAAGGCAATTATTAATGGGTCTGAACATTTTAAGTCTATGATTTCCTGTTCAAATAATATTACGTTTTTTAATTCAAATTCTTTGTTGTTTTTAAGATACATTAGAACGTTTCCCGAAATTTTCTCTTCAAAGTCTTTAATTATATCAGTCATATAGGCACCATAAAATTCTGTGTCACGGAATGCATATCGTATTTTGTAATCTTGTCCTTGTGGTCTTTTGTCGTGAAAGTTTACAAATGCTTTCCTTTCAATTGTCCTTGAAAAATTCAACCCTACCATTACCACATCGGGCTTAAGCGTCTCAAGTAATTTTGAGTTTTTATCTAAATCAAATATGCTCATATCACCAATGTTCGATTTGGGTTTTACGTCTTCATTCTCCCAAACTGCCCAGCTTGCAAATTCTCCGTATTTGTCCGCAATCCCTATGAAATGTTCCTTTGTTATCATTGTCGTTTAATATTGCACCTAACTGTTGGCGGTATGAAAAGTTGCCGATTGCGGGCGATTTCCTGTCAAGTTACACGAAAAGTTGAAGCGGGCTGTGAACTTCGAAATCAGCACGGAAACGGCAATTGACATATAGTTTTTGTTATGCACCGTTTTCATTTCTGTTTATAGTTTGTTGGAAATTTTTCTTTTCCATAAATCCATAAAAACTTGTCAATTTGTTTCAAATCGTGGTCTGTCAGTTTGTAAAACTGTTTAAAATCCAGAACAATTTCCTTGAATTTTATAAAGTCCTTGAGATCCTTCTCCATAAAAGTAGAGAAATTGTCTTGACGCTTATAAGCAATCAAGACCTTATTTACAAAACTGTCATAAATGGCGTAATTATCTCGATTGTGCCAATTACAATACTTTGTCGCAAAAGAGTAAAAGTTTATTTCTTTGTTGTTCTTTTTTGAAATAATTCCGTGTCCTGATGAAATTTCATTTACTAAAAGTGGGGCACCTTGCTTTAGTCTGCCGTCGATGTCAAGCTGTTGAATATGTTTGGCCATTTTGAAAGTCCCAAGAATGTTTGTGCTATACAAATCATTTATAACACTAATTTTCAAAATAATATGTTCTAAACATTTGTTTTCCGGGAAAGCCTCAAATAGACTTATAATAGCTTTGTCCGCAAGATAATATCGTTCGTCATTGTTAAATTTGTCAATGTACTCGTCAAGTAACTTGTTTGTCGGAGTCTGAAGGTCAGTCATGTAAATGTATTTTAGTAGTCATTGTTGAGTACCGTTTAAATGGTGCCTAACGTTTGAGGCTATATGCAGTAAGGGATTGCGGGCTATTTTCATGTCCGCCTACACCGAAGTTTGAGCGAGGCAGAATGTTTGAATTACCATTGAAACCCTTATTGCATATACACTTTGTTAGCGTTTCGGGCTTTTTATCTTCGTTACGAATTAAATCAGTTGTCATTTAGTTTTTGTTGTATCCAAATTGTCCACGTGTTAATAATACTTCTTTCCAATAAGATTCACGGTTTCTTATCTCATTGTCGTCAATTCTCATTGAACGGTATTCTAATAAACTGAATCTAAAATTACGTCTTGCATAGTCAATTCCATTCTCTGATATCAATTTAGTCAGTTCGTCATTAAACCCATGTCCAGTCCCAACGTAAACAGCCCACCTTGACCAAATACCAAAATCTCCGTATGCAGAACCAACATATTTCTTTCCGTTTGATTTGTCAGCAATAACATAAACACCTTTTACATTTTCCAATGCACCTTTCCAGTCGTTCTTTTGATATTTAAAAACTGTCTCCAATTCAGGGAAGTCAACGTTTATGTTTTCGTAACCTGGAAAATTAATTCCGTCAAATGACTTTTTTAATATTTCTGAAACAACAAAGTCCTTATAGTAACCTTCAAGCAAAAATGATCGTCCTCGCATACCTTGATAGCGGGGAAAATCAATTACCAAACGCCCGATTAACTCTTTATGCAAGTCAACCAATTCAAGTTCATATCCGATTTCGGTGTCTGCCCAGTCATCAAGTCTTTTTACTACTCGGAAAATGCCTCCGAATAGCCATTTGTTGGATTCGTGGTAAAATTGAATTAAACAGAAAATGTATCCTCTATTAAAGTCATTTTTATTACCACGCCATTCATTCCAACCTACCCAATTGTCCCACCCTTGCAAATAAACATTCAATGGTTGTTCGTGTCCGTTCCAGCAAGCGAGATGCAACTTGTAATGTTCCAAGTCGTTCGCTGAAAGTTTTAATATGTTCTCTACTTTTATTGTCATTCTTTATTTATTGTCGGTAGTCTTGTCTTTTAGCCTGAACGCTAACTACTGTAATTGCGCCATTATGGCGGTTATCAACCCGATTTAGTATGGATATACGCCATGTCATGTCGTTTATTTCGTTCCTGTCTGAAGCGCTCCTTGCGGAGTCAAATGTTTGATCTGATCCAGTGGACTGCGAATCCTACCAAGTGATTTTTGACTGACATGGGTGTAGATTTCAGTCGTCTTTGAACTGGCATGCCCCAGTAACTCCTGTATAAAACGATGACCTGTTAATTCCCGCGGATGACGGGGCGCAAAGTACCAGACAAACGACCGCAGAAAACTAAGGTAGGCTTTTACGGTCTTCTGACTATAATTCCTCAGCCGCATTTCCCGGCGAATGGTCTCAAAAAATCCTGCCCGTCTATGTGAAATAGTCGGGTAGGCGGATAAAACTCTTCCCTCTGAACTCTGGCTTTTCACTTTAGGAGTAATCTGATTCATCTGGGTGAATTGTAAGCAGTTTTACGAGTAATATCAAGAAGAAATTTACGGCATTCTCTCTGATATGGAGACATGGGTTCCACCTCACCGGTTTATTTAATCCTGATATTTGGACTTGTCCGCCAGAGGCGGACTTATTCGCGTTAATTCGCGGTTCCTTCCTCTGTGTCCATTCACACGTTCCGTCAGATTCTTAGACCTGACGGCTGTATCTTCCGTGTCAGGTGTAATCAGATGAAGCAACGGGAAACAGTCTTGAACTATGATTGGAATGCTGTCTCGAACTATGATTGAAATGATTGAATGAAAACTATGATTAAGATGGAATCATAGTCCATCAGTGAATCAGTAAAATCATAGTGCAGACAACTGGTTTTGGTTACCCCGTTAATTTTCTTGCTGAAATTCTCTATAACCAATAGATTTTCACGTTATTGCTCGTGTTATATGACATTAAACAAACAGGTGAATTATGAAAACATTGATCGTTTTTGCCACAGGCAAGGGCACAACGGAAAAGTGCGCGAATTTATTAGCGGAAAAACTGACCGCCACGAAAGAAATCGTCAATCTGAAAAAGGGCTTTCCGGCGGATTATGATACGATCGTCATCGGCGGATCGATTCACGCGGGGAAAATTCAAGGCATCGTTCACAAATTTATCGATAGTAACCGCGAGACATTGATGAAAAAACGCGTCGGGCTGTTTCTATGCTGTCTGGAAGAAGTCGAAGCCGAACTTGATAAATATTTCACTACTTCTTTCCCGCAGGATTTGCGCGATCACGCTTTTACCAAAGGTTTCTTCGGTGGCGAACTCGTTTTTTCAAGCCTGAATCCGCTGATACGATTCATGATGAAAAAAATTGCCAAAACCGATCAAGATATTCACAGAATCCACGAAGACGCCATTGACCGATTTGCGGAAATAATCAATCAGCCTCTCTGATTTTGAAAGGAAAACCATGAAGAAATTTCATTTAACTCGACAGACGGTTGTTATTCTGGCGATTTTGACGCTCAGCCTGACCGGTTGTAAAAAACTGGATAATTTTCGCAAACAGATCGCCTTAATTGAAATCGAAAACATCGACCTTTCTCAAGTTAAAGATGGCGAATATGCCGGCGATTACAATACGACCTTCCTCAAAGTAAGCGTACTGGTGAAAGTGAAAGATCATCGCATCGAAAGCATTGATCTGGTTAAACACGAGAATGGACGCGGAAAAAAGGCGGAGGTGATTCCGTCTCTCGTCGTCGAAAAACAATCGCTGAAAGTCGATACAATTTCCGGAGCGACTTACAGCAGTTTGGTCATTCTTGAAGCCATTGAACTGGCGCTGAAAAAAGGAATGTAAAGACAGGAGACCTCTTCAAGCGATGAGAACGGAAAACTTTCGGATAACCTCGTTATAACATCCCGTTGATACGGAGCAAATCCATCGAGCATTCCGGCTTTTCCAGTCCAGACTTTTCATCTGATCGGTCGAAAAAGGCAACTTGAAATAATTCCTTGTCCAATGTTTATCTAAGTTATAAATTAACCGGTTGGTTAAACCGAAAGGATAAACCGAGGAGTTAAGTCAAAAGGAGCAAATCATGAGCGGAAATGAAAAAAATACCGAACAACTCATTCTCGACGCCGCCCGAAACGTGTTCATCGAAAAGGGCTTCGACGGCGCTCGGATGCAGGAAATCGCTGACACCGCGGGAATCAACAAAGCGCTTCTTCACTACTACTACCGAAGTAAAGACCAACTTTTCGAATCGGTTTTCCGTGAATCGCTCAGCACCTTTTTCCCCCGCATCTTTGAAGTCATGAGTTTCCCGATCGAACTTTCCGAAAAAATTAAACTTTTCATCGATAGTTACATCGACATCATTCTGCAAAATCCGCACATTCCGGCTTTCATCTTGCATGAACTGAACCGAAATCCGGCACGCATTACGGATATTTTACCGTTTACCGAAAAAACCATGAGCGGATTGCTCTCATCTCTATCTCAAGAAATCAAAACTGCCGGCTTTATCGAAATCTCACCCGAACAGTTGGTAACCAATATGATCAGCCTTTGTATTTTTCCCTTCATTGCCAGACCGATCATTCAGCCTATCTTTTTGGGCAACGACGCCGACCGCTTTGACGAATTTATCCAAAACCGCAAAACAGAAGTAACTCAATTCATCCTTAATGCACTGACGAAAAAATGAAGAAACAAGCATTTCTCTGCACGATCATTTTAACCGGCATTTTGTTAGCGCAAACGCCGGATACACTGACGCTGGATATTTGCCAAAGAAAGGCGCGTGAAAATTATCCGCTTTCCCGCCAGTCGGAACTTTTGGAGTCGGCTTCCAACCTTAAAATGCACAATTTGACTTCCAACTGGTTTCCGCAATTATCCTTCGCCGGTCAAACTTCTTATCAATCAGACGTGACATCAATCGATATTCCGATTCCAGGCGTCACGATTCCCGAAATTGAAAAAGACACTTACAAGTTGACGATGGACATCTCGAACACGCTTTACGACGGCGGCGCGACGCGCAAGCAAAAACGGATGGAACAAGCGGCTCTCAACGTCGATCGCCAAAACGTCGAAATTAGTCTTTATCAGTTAAAAGAGCGCGTGAATCAGATTTACATGTCCGCTCTTCTTTTGCAGGAGAACGAAAAAATCCTGCGGCTTGTATACAACGAAGTAAAATCCCGACTGGCAAGCGTCGAATCCGGCGTCCGAAACGGCGTTTTATTGCCGATGAATGCCGACGCTTTGCGCGCCGAAATCGCCAAGCTCGAACAACAGGTTCTCGAATTATCGCTTGGCAGAGAATCGGCGTTCGCCGTTCTTTCCGAATATCTCAATCTTCCTTTGTCACCATTAACTCCGCTCGCGATTCCGGAAATCGAAGTTAGCCAAGCAATTTCACTGGAGAACAGACCGGAAATCCGGCTCTTCGATTTTCAGAAGGAAAAACTCGACATCGGGAAGTCACTGCTGACCGTCCGCCAGATGCCGAAACTTTCCGCATTCGCGCAAATCGGTTACGGTCGCCCCGGATTGAACATGCTGTTGAATGAGTTCGACAACTTTTGGATGATTGGAATGAGATTGAGCTGGTCGCCATGGAACTGGAATCAGATGAAAAACGACAGCCGTTGGTTCGACATACAAAAAAACATCGTGCTCTCGCAGAAAGAAACACTGGAAAAAAACCTGCGTATCCTACTTCAAAATAACCGCATGGAAATTCAAAAATATGAAGCGCTGATCGCCAAAGATGACGAGATCATCGCCCTTCGAACTAACGTTAAACGATCCGCCGCATCTCAATTAGAAAACGGCGTTATCACGGCGACCGATTATCTCGCCGAACTCAACGCCGAAACGCAGGCAAAATTGAATCAACAACTGCACCGAATCCGGTTGGCTGGCGCAAAAATTAGTTATCAATACGACTCTGGAAAAATGGAATGATCTATGAAAACAATTCACAATCAACCTAAACAAATCACACTGGCAATTCTTGCAGGATTTTTCTTACTGACGATCGCCGGTTGTTCGAAGAATGGCCGCATTTCAGATGCTTATGGCAATTTTGAAGCAGTGGAAATCACCATTTCCACCGAAGCTAATGGTAAGATTCTGTAATTTGACGCAGAAGAAGGTCAAACACTGGAGGCGGGCGCAGTCGTTGGAATGATCGACCCAAGCGATCTGAATATCCGCAAGGCGCAATTTCTTGCCCAGCGCGACGCGGTCGAAAGTAAAATAGCGACAATTCAGTCGCAGATCGACGTTCAATTGCAACAGCAGGAAAATCTGTCAATAGAGAAAACGCGCGTCGAAAAACTCCTGAAAGATAACGCCGCCACACCGAAGCAAATGGACGACATCGTCGCAAATCTGCGTCTAATCGCCAAACAAATCAAATCCACAAAAACACAGGTCAATTCCGCCAAAAAAGAGATTGCCGTTATCGATAGACAGATCGATCAGGTCGATGAAAATATCCAGAATTGCCGAATCATGAATCCGATTTGTGGAACCGTTCTGAATCGATTTGCCGAAGCCGGTGAAATCACGGCTTATGGAAAACCGCTGTACAATATAGCCGATTTATCGACAATGGATTTGCGTGTTTATGTCAGCGGCGCTCAACTCTCTCAAATAACCGTCGGTCAGGAAGTCGAAGTTCTGATCGATGAGGATAAAAAGACCGATCAAAATCTGACGGGGACGATTGGCTGGATTTCATCGACCGCCGAGTTCACGCCGAAAACGATTCAGACAAAGGAAGAGCGCGTTAATCTCGTTTACGCCGTCAAGGCGAAAGTGAAAAACGACGGCTCGCTGAAAATCGGCATGCCGGGCGAAATAAACTTTTCACCAATCGACAAATAAGCGAAAAGCCGTCGTGATTTCCATTTCAGCTGAACATCTTGACAAATCCTACAAGCGTACTCGCGCGCTGGAAGATGTTTCATTTCACATCGACAAAGGCGAACTGTTTGGATTTATCGGCCCGGACGGTTCCGGCAAGACGACGCTTATTCGAATTCTCACGACGCTTATTGTTCCCAACGCTGGATACGCTACAGTAGAAAGTCTTGACGTCGTGAAAGATTACAAGAAATTGCGGACGATTCTTGGTTACATGCCGGGCAGATTCTCGCTATATCCTGATTTGACAGTTGAGGAAAACCTAGAATTTTACGCCTCGATATTTGACACGACGATCCATGAAAATTATCATCTGATTCGTGACATATACTTACAAATCGAACCGTTTAAAAACCGGTTAGCGGGAAAACTTTCCGGCGGAATGAAACAGAAACTCGCTCTTTCTTGTGCGATGATCCACAAACCGACCGTTTTAGTGCTGGACGAGCCAACGACCGGTGTCGATGCGGTTTCTCGCGTCGAGTTTTGGGAAATGCTGAAAAAATTGAAATCCGAAGGCGTGACAATCGTCGTCTCGACCCCCTACATGGAAGAAGCGGGATTGTGCGACCGAGTTGCTTTGATGCAGTTTGGAAAAATCATGAAAATCGCTCCGCCCCGGCAAATCATCGACGAATACCGCAGAAATCTCTTTTCTGTTAAAGCGGAAAATACTTATAAACTGATCGAAGACCTGCAACGTTTTCCGGAAACAGGAAGCGCGTTTCCCTTCGGTCAAAGTGTTCATTTCACGCCGAATTCGTCGGCGTTCCTCCCGAAAAGTTTGATTGATTTTCTCATTCTAAACGGTCACCAAAATCCGGATGTTCACCCGATCGAACCCAGCATCGAAGATTGTTTTATGGAACTGATGAGCGACTCGACTAACACCGGAGACATTTCAAAACCATGAATCATTCCACACCAATCATCCGCGTTCGAAATCTGGTCAAAAAGTTCGGAGACTTCATCGCAAACGATAGTCTGACGTTCGATGTTTTCAGCGGCGAGATTTTCGGATTCCTCGGAGCAAACGGCGCTGGAAAAACGACGGCAATCCGCATTTTGTCAGGTCTCTCTAAGCCGACTTCAGGAGAAATTTCCGTCGCCGGTTTCGACATTTACCATCAGACTGAACAGATCAAGCGGAGCATCGGCTACATGAGTCAGAAATTTTCGCTGTACGAAGATTTAACGATCACCGAAAACATTCACTTTTACGGAGGGATTTACGGATTGAAACGCAAAGAAATCAAAGCGCAGACAACAATTCTTTTGGAAAAACTCGGCATGAACGATTACAAGAATCAGTTAATCCGCGATCTCCCGCTTGGCTGGCAACAAAAATTGGCGTTTTCCGTTGCCATCTTTCACAATCCTAAAATCGTCTTTCTGGACGAACCGACCAGCGGCGTCGATCCGATCACACGGCGTCAATTTTGGAATCTGATCTACGAAGCGGCGCACGATGGAATTACCGTTTTTGTGACGACACATTACATGGATGAAGCCGAATATTGCGACCGGGTTTCCATGATGGTGGACGGACGGATTATCGCGCTTGATTCGCCTGAAAAATTGGTTCGGACAAACGGCGTCGCAAACATGAACGAAGTTTTCCTGAAACTGGCACGTTCTTCCACATTGGAGGTACAAGCCACATGAACCGTTTTGGGGGATTCGTCCGAAAGGAATTCCATCACATCTTCCGAGATAAACAGACGCTACTGATTTTGTTTGGCATACCAATCGCCCAAATGCTGATCTTTGGATTTGTCATCAGCAATGAAATCCGGAATGTCGGCATCGCCGTCTTTGACCAATCACACGACGAAGTTACCCTGAAAATCACCGAAAAAATCCTTTCCTCCGGCTATTTTTTACTGGAATATGACATTCATAACCCCAATGAAATCGCTAAAGCCTTTCGCGGCGGCAAGGTTAAGGAAGTCATCATTTTTGAAGGTGAATTTGCTAAAAATCTGGAAAAAACCGGAACGGCAAGTGTTCAGATCATCGCAGATGCGAGCGACGCCAATCTGGCAAATCTAATCACCATTTATACGACTGGAATCATTCAGGATTACGTCAGCAAGTCCAACTCGCAAAGTTCGCCACCAATGCAGATCATTCCCAAAGTTCGGATGCTTTATAACGAACAGATGAAAAGCGCGTTTATGTTCGTTCCGGGAATTATGGCGCTGATTCTGGTGATGATCTCTGCTCAAATGACTGCCATTTCAATCGCACGCGAAAAGGAAATGAGGACGATGGAAGTCCTGCTCGTTTCGCCACTCAAACCGATACAGATCATCGTCGGAAAAGTCGTGCCGTACGTTGCACTGTTATTTACTAACGCTGTGACGATTCTTCTTCTCGGATTTTTCGTTTTCGGCGTGCCGCTTCACGGAAGCGTCGTCCTGTTGCTGGCGGAATGTATATTATATATCTTGCTGGCGCTTTCGCTGGGTATTCTTATTTCCAGCATCACGGATAATCAATTGGTGGCAATGATCATGTCGGCGTTTGCATTGATGTTGCCAGTGATATTGTTGTCCGGTTTCATTTTTCCCATCGAGAATATGCCGAAGATTTTGCAATGGCTTTGCCAGATGATGCCGCCGAAATATTTCATCATCATCGTTAAGAACATTATGCTGAAAAATACAGGATTTCTGTACGTTTGGAAAGAAACGCTTGTCCTTTGCGGTTTCACCGCTCTGTTTATCCTGCTCAGCGTGAAAAAATTCAAAATCCGGTTGGAATAGATGCGCACAATCCTATTCGTTCTGCAAAAAGAATTTCTCCAGATTTTCCGCAACCGGATGATGTTGCCAATCATTTTCGTCCTTCCGCTCGTCCAAATGCTCATTCTCGTCAATGCCGCGACGATGGAAATGAAGAATCTGAACATATTCGTCGTCGATTGCGATTATTCCACGACTTCGCGGCAATTGGTCGGGAAATTCGCCGCGTCGCCGTTTTTCCGGATAACGGGTCAATCCACGACCTTGTCCGACGCCGAATCCAGCATGAAACGCGGCAAGACCGACATTATTTTAAAAATTCCATCAAATTTTGAGAAACGGTTGGTCAAGGAGAATCGCGCCGAAATCCAGTTTCTGATCAATGCAATCAACGGCACAGTCGCAGGAATCGGTTATGCGTATGCCGCTTCGATCACAAACGGTTTCAACCGGGAAATCATCTCGGAATGGCAAACGATTCCGACCGGCACAATCGGCGCGCAGAACATTCAGGTCAAACCATCTTTCTGGTACAATCCGGAATTGAATTACAAAGTCTTCATGGTTCCGGCAGTATTGGCGATACTTGTAACGATCATCGGCGCATTTTTGTCGGGTCTAAACATCGTTCGCGAAAAAGAAATCGGCACGATTGAACAGATCAATGTCACGCCGATTCGAAAATATCAATTCGTCATTGGAAAGTTAACGCCGTTTCTCATCATTGCGTTGTTGGAATTGGGTTTCGGGCTGACGCTCGGAAAATTAGTATTTGATATACCTATCACGGGTTCACTGGTTTTGCTGTTCTTTACGGCGGCGATTTATTTGTCGGTCGTTCTCGGGTTTGGTTTATTGGTCTCGACGATGGCAAAGACGCAACAGCAGGCAATTTTTATCAACTACTTCTTCATGATCGTTTTTATGATGATGAGCGGGCTCTTTACTTCGACGGAAAGCATGCCGGACTGGGCACAAAGATTAAATGTGCTTAATCCCATCGCCTATTTTATGCGACTCGTGCGGACGATTTTACTGAAGGGTTCCGGAATCTCCGACATTTACCGCGATGTCATTTCGTTGGCTATTTATGGCGTTGCCATGCTGAGTCTAGCGACGTGGCGCTACCGGAAAACCGTGTAACAAAAAATCATCAGGCATTCTCCGCCGTTGGAGGATTCTGGAATTGGTCGTTGAGGTATTTTAGTTGGCTTGACACTTACTATTCAGACAGTCATTCTAATCCACAGAAAGAAAACAGTCTGAATCGCTGATTAAACGGATTGCGCCAGCCTTTAGTCAGGGGAAAAAACCTCTTACGCCAAATGAAAATTAGAAAATCGACTTCAACTATCTAAGATTCCCCACAAGCGGGATTTCCACTTCGTTCCAGCTTCGCCACGGTTATTGTATCAGCACTAATCCATAGTGTCAATTCCTGCTTGATTTATTCTTTCTTTTTTAGTCAGTTCATGTAGCTCAGAATGACAGCGTTAAGAGGAATCTTCTTCGTACGCCGCTTAATCTTAAACTTCTGCTTTTGCCTTTACTTTATCTCTGCATCCTCTGCACCCATTTGGTTAATACTCTCTATTCATTCTACCCTCTTTCTTTTCAGATGAATTTTCTGTATTTTTGTAATGTGCAAACGGAATGAGTAAAAAATCACTTAAAATATTGAACCCTCATTATCACTTCAGCGCTGAAAGTTCACATCGAACCGCCATCTGGATTGTGAAGACAGCGAAAAAAACAACCTCGTACGCCAAATTGATTCCGATTCATCAGGCAAATTTCATCACAATTCAACGTTCGGAGGAATCATGATTCCAAAAATCAACGCCACACAGACACGCGCCTGGCACCATTTATCCATTCACTATATGGGCACAAAAAAGACGCCGATCCGCAACTATTTTAAAAACGATCCGGACCGATTTCGGAAATTTTCGATCCAATTTGAGGATATTCTCGTCGATTATTCCAAGAACCATTACAGCGACGAGACAATCCCGGTGATGCTTGCGCTGGCTAAGGAAACGCAATTAGCGGAAGCGATCCGGTTGATGTTCAGCGGCGGTACGATCAACGAGACAGAAAATCGGCCGGCGCTTCATATCGCATTAAGAAACCGTTCCAACACGCCGATTTTCGTTAACGGCAAAGACGTCATGCCGGAAGTCAACGCCGTTCTGAAACAGATGGAGAAATTCTCGAATGCCGTACTATCCGGGGAATGGAAAGGATTCACCGGAAAACCGATTACTGACATTGTTAACATCGGCATTGGCGGAAGCGATCTCGGTCCCGTTATGGTAACGGAAGCGCTTCGCCCGTACTGGAAACACATTTACCCGCATTTTGTATCGAACATCGATGGAACAGACATCGCCGAAACGCTGAAGAAAGTCCAGCCGGAGACAACACTTTTTATCATTTCATCGAAAACATTCGTGACGCAGGAAACGATGGCAAACGCCCAAACGGCGCGCAAATGGTTTTTGGAATATGTCAAAGATGAATCAGCGGTAGCGTCTCACTTTGTCGCTGTTTCGACAAACGAAGCAGCAGTTCAAAAATTCGGTATCGCTACTGAAAACATGTTCCGGTTCTGGGATTGGGTTGGCGGACGATTTTCGCTCTGGTCAGCGATAGGCCTTTCTATTGCCTGCACAATCGGTTATAAGAATTTCTGTGAATTGCTCGACGGCGCGCATGCAATGGACAAACATTTCCGCGAGATGCCGATCGAGAAAAATATTCCCGCGATTCTAGGATTTCTCGGCATTTGGTATCGGAATTTTTACAAATATGAGGCACAGGCGATTCTACCCTACGATCAGTATTTACATCGCCTGCCTGCTTATCTTCAGCAATTGGATATGGAGAGCAACGGGAAAAATGTCGATCGGAACGGTGCTCCCATTAAGTACCAAACCGGGCCGTTGATTTTCGGCGAGCCGGGAACGAATGGTCAGCACGCCTTTTATCAGCTTCTGCATCAAGGAACCAGCATCGTTCCATGCGATTTTCTCGCACCTGCAATCAGCCAGAATCCGATAGACGATCATCACCGGATTCTGTTATCCAATTTTTTTGCTCAAACCGAAGCGCTGATGAATGGTAAATCGGAAGACGATGTCTATAGAGAATTACTGGATAGCGGCAAGAATGACGAAGAAATCCAAAAACTTCTGCCGTTCAAGGTTTTCACAGGAAATCGTCCGACGACATCCATTTTATATAAAAAAATGACACCTCGTACGCTCGGCAGTTTAATCGCGATGTACGAACACAAAATCTTCGTCCAAGGGTTTTACTGGAATATTTACAGTTTCGACCAATGGGGCGTGGAACTTGGCAAACAACTGGCGTTTAAAATCCTGCCGGAATTGTCGGACGATTCGGTTGTTATCGCTCATGATTCCTCGACAAATGGATTGATTAACACTTATAAGGAATTTATTAAGTCATGAATGAGACTTTCGCCGAATGACTCAGACAATTTAGGCGGGTTTATCTTAGGGATAATTCCGTGAGTCGGGCTGGAGTAAGTATATCGTGAAAAAAGAATTGTTTATATTGTGATTATTATCACAACGAATGCCTGATAATACTATTAAAATATATTTGGAGAGAGAAATGATCCATCAAGAAGTTATTTTGGAGAGTTGTTACGACAAAACAGCAATTTGAAAAAAAAACAGAAATCAACATCCTAAGGAGGTTAAAATGCGTAAAAGTACAGTGATTTTAATGTGCGTATTGTTGCTTTTCAGTTTCGCTCTGGGCGCGAACCGCGACGCGGTGCAAAACGTATCGAAGTTGCGAATGATGAAAACATTGACCGCGAAAAAAACCGAAACGCCGGTTGTAAAGAGCGTCGCGATACCAACACGGACGATCGTGAACGAAAGTCGTCAATTGAATCGCTTCATGGACACACAATCAGCGATCTCGAATCGTCCGGCGGCTGTCAAACTCAACTGGAAAGAAATGTTTACAGTCAATGGCGGGCAGGAAAATGCCAAGATTATGATAGAGGCTCCTGATACGTTATTAATGACTTACGGTGCGACGGATTCCATCGCGTACGTCGCAGGCGCGACGTTTTATTTCGCAGTTCCTGCACCGGATACGGTCTTTTTTGACATTCTCTTTGATGATGGCGACAGCATCTTGACCGAAAACGATCCTTCAATCAGTGAAATTTCTGGTGAAAAATTAATTCTCCTGGATGGCCAGGAACCTGACATGACACCGGCCGGCGATGGCATTGTCGCTTTCGCGATGACTACAAACATGTTGGACGATGTCATCGCGTTTTTCGGAGTACAGGATTCCCGCCTATTCCTGACCGCTAAACTTCGGACTGTTCCGGACCCGGCCATCGGCATTATCGATATACTCGCTCCCGATGAGAACACGAGTATTTCCGGGTACGTAACGTATGGACAGACTCCTCTTCAGTATATCGCCGTATGGGCTGCGTTCTTAGGCGATACCACGAGGCCGACAAAAGAAGATAACATGATAGGTTTTCTGGCTGCTACCGATGTAAACGGCGCCTATACAATTGAAATACCAGATGCATATCACGGATTTTACGTCGTAGGAGCACAAGATATTTGGGGATTCTATCCGGGTATGTACGCGCCCCAGATGCAGGAGCCAATTTATGTAAATACCGATATAACGGGTATC